>PMNO01000579.1 GCA_003161835.1 Myxococcales bacterium
GGCGAATAGCACGTGCGCCCGACGCCGCGGATCGCGGAGCAGAACCGCCCCGCCGATGGCGAAACTGACGATCGCGACGACCAGGAGGGCCAACTGCTGAATGTGCACGACACCGAGACTCTAACAGGCCGACGTCCGGTCTTTTGCCGCGATCGGGGCACTCTGCTAGATTCAACGTCATCGGTGATGGGGTTCACCAGAAGGTCCTCCGGCCACCACATGACCAACGCCGCCGTCCTGGTTCTCAATCGGCACTACCAACCGATTCACGTGACGAACGCCAAGCGGGCGTTCACGCTGCTGTATTTGGGGGTGGCCCGCGTCATCGATCAACAGTTCCGCACCTTCGACTTCGCGAGCTGGGCTCAGCTCTCCGACGAGATCAACCAGGGTCGAGGCTGCGCCGACCACGACGTCGTACGAACCGTGGATCGCGCCATCTTGGTTCCACGCGTGATCATCTTGCAGCTGTACGACCGCATCCCGCGCACCAAGGTGCGATTCTCGCGCCACAATATCTATCTCCGCGACGGCAACATGTGCCAGTACTGCGGCCGGGAGCTGCCGCGAACGGACCTGAATCTGGACCACGTCGTGCCGCGTGCCCAGGGAGGCCGCACGACGTGGGAAAACGTCGTCTGCTGCTGCATCGACTGCAACCTCTCCAAGGGGGCGCGCACACCGGAACAGGCAGGCATCAAGTTGCTCAAGACCCCCGCGCGGCCCCGTTGGACACCCACGTTCCGGACGCAGGCAGGCAAGGTGCGCTACCGCGAATGGCTGCCGTTCCTGGGCGTCGCCGATGCGTCGTACTGGAACGTCGAGTTGAAAGACGACTAGCGGCCCCGCGATGAGCGGCCCAGGGGACGACAACCACAGCGCACCGGACCTCGACGACGGAATCGAACGCGAGGACAGCGCCAACGGCGGGATCGGCGCACCGAGCGCCGCGTGGTCGCAAATGGCATTGGTGGGGGTTGGTCGCGCGTCAAGCATGCCGGCAGACATGCCGGTGGACATCTCGGAGGGCATTCCCGCAAGCGCTCCGGAAGGCACCGACCCCGCTCCCTCCGGAATGCCGGCACCGGCCGCGCTCGGCATCGGAGTCGGCGCCGATTCCGATGCAGAGGCAGAGGCAGACCAGGGCGGCGTGATCCCCATCGTCACCCTCGACGACGATCCATCGTCGGACGACGTGCGCGAGCAGGCCGCTCGCGCGACGGATGCTGATCAGCCGACGGGCACGATCGTTGCCATCGCCGCGGGCCGCGGGGGCGCGGGGAAATCTCTCCTGGCGGCCAATATCGCGGTCTACCTGGCCCAGATAGGAAAGCGCGTGGTCGCCGTGGACGCGGACCCGGCCGGCGGAACCCTGAATCACATGCTGGGAACGCCCCGCGCGGGGCGCGGATTCGGATCGTTCCTGCGGGGACGCGTTGAAACCCTGGAGGAGTTGGCGGTGGACACTCCCGTCGCGGGCGTGCGCCTCATCGCGGGGGAGACGCTGGCTTTTGGCTCCCCCCGTTCCAAGATGAACAGCAAGGCGGTTTTGGCGGCCATGCGCTCCATCTCGGCCGACACGATCGTGGTGGACCTGGGACCGCCCGATTCGGCTCTTGGCCTCGACCTGTGGTTGGGCGCTGACGTTTCAATCCTGGTCACGCTGGCCGATTCGGCGTCGATCGAAGCCACATACCGCTTCGTGAAAAGCGCGTTTCTGCGCCTCCTCCGCGGCGAACGCGGCCTCGACAAATTGCAATCCCAGGTCGGGCGTCCCCTGCCCGCCGCGCTCGACCTGTATCGGGTGGCGCTGGAATTCAGTCGATCGGCGCGCGAGGACGACGCCGGTGTCCCGGCACCCGAACCCGCTGGAACCGCCCGCCCGACGGGCACCTTGGGGGCCGCGAAACCGCTGGGTAAGATCCCGGCAGTGGCGGGCGCCGTGGCCCAAGCCATGGCCCGGTTTCGGCCGCGGTTCGTGGTCGGTCAGACGCGGTCGCTCGGGGACACGAAACTCGGCCCTCAGATGGCAATGGCCGCTCACCGCCGGCTGGGGCATTCGTTCGACTATCTGGGTCACGTCGAATGGGACGAGACGGTCGCGGCGGCCACGCGACGGCATCGTCCCGTCATGGCCGAATTTCCCGAGGCCAAGGTCTGTCGCAATATCGAAAAGATCGTCCGCCGTATTCTGTCGACCGAGGCGGAGCGTCCGTCGGCGGCGTTCTTGCCGCCACATCTCGAGGCCGAGCAAACTTTCTATGAAATCCTGGAGACCGAGCCGGGGGTCAGCGACGAGGAAATCCGGCGCGCCTTTCGCTTGTGCAAGGAGATCTATGCCGTTGGCTCTCCGGTGGTGGCGGGACTTTACGATGAAGCGGAATTGCTGAGCTTGCACGATCGCGCCAACGCGGCTCACGACACGCTCTTTGCCCCGGAACGGCGACGGCTCTACGACCTGTCGCTCCCCGAAGCGGACCTTGCGCGCGCCGTGCGGCGAGCGGCCGAGGCGCCCCGCGCCGATTCCACCACTGTCGTGCGCCCCGACCAGACCGGCCCCACCCCAAACCCGGTGGAGGTCGGAGCGGAGATCTCGGGCGCGGTTCTACGCAAGCTGCGAGAATCACGCGGCATGGAGCTGTCCGAGGTCGCTCAACGCACGAAGATCAGCGAGCGCTACCTGCGCTCCATCGAGGACGAGCGATTCGACGAACTGCCCGCGCCGGTGTACGTCCGCGGTTTCGTCACCCAGATCGCTCGCATCCTGCGCATCGATCCCGCCAAGGCCGCCGAAACGTATCTCCGCCGATTCCACGGAGCGCTCGGACCAGGCGCGGGGACCCCCGTGCTCAAGGAACTCTGAGCCCGGAACCAGAACCAGAACCAGAGCGAGGCCCAGGCACCGCACCGCAGCCGCGCCGCCTTTTACAAGTTCTCCGCTTCCTGGAAACGCCGCGTCCTTTGATGGTCAGCTACGCTCGGCTTATCGTGGCGACGAGAATGTTGAATAAGGAACTCGTCCACGTCGTCATCCTGGGCGGCGGATTCGGCGGACTGGCCGCGGCGCGCGCGCTGAATGTTCCGGGGGTACGGATCACGCTCATCGATCGCAGCAACCATCACCTGTTCCAGCCTCTCCTTTACCAGGTGGCCACGGCGGCTCTGGCCGCGCCCGATGTTTCGGCACCGATCCGTCAGTTGCTTTGGCGTCAGCGCAACGTCACGGTGTTCATGGGCGCGGTTCAGCGCATAGACGTATCCAAGAAGCGCGTGTTCATGGAGGGACGTCAGGTCGAATATGACTATCTGATTCTGGCGACGGGCATGACCCACGCGTATTTCGGGAACGACAAGTGGGCGAGCTTCGCGCCCGGGCTGAAGACCGTGGGCGAGGCGCTGGATATTCGTCGTCGAATTCTGCGCGCCTTCGAGGCGGCCGAAATCGAAACCAACTCCGAAGCTCAGCGGCACTGGACAACATTCGTGGTCATCGGTGGCGGCCCCACCGGGGTCGAGCTGGCGGGTGCGCTGGCCGAGATCGCGGGGCGAACGCTGGCCCGCGACTTCCGGCATTTCGATCCCAGGGACACCCGCGTCATCTTGATAGAGGCCGGCCCCCGCGTGCTGTCTACCTTTCCGGAGGAGCTATCGCGCAAGGCGCACGAACAACTGACAGGACTGGGGATTGACGTTCGTACCGGAACCCGGGTGACCGACCTCGGTGAGGACTTCGTCGAGCTCGGTGACGAATATATCGCCACTCATACGGTGTTGTGGGCGGCGGGGGTCCGGGCCAATCCACTGTCCACGCACCTCGGGGTCCCCCTCGATCGGGTGGGGCGCGTCTGGGTCGAAGACGATCTCTCGGCCCCCGATCGGCGAGAGCTCTTCGTGGTCGGGGATCTCATCGCCAAGACCCAAAACGGCAACCCTCTGCCGGGCGTCGCGCAGCTCGCTGTCCAAAGTGGTCGGCATGTGGCCAAGAACATCCGTCTCGACCTGGCCGGACGGCCGCGGCTCCCGTTTCGCTACGTGGACAAAGGCTCCATGGCGACCATCGGCCGGCACCGCGCGGTCGCGCAGCTCGGGCGTTTCAAATTCTCCGGAATCGTCGCCTGGTGGCTCTGGCTCATGGTTCACGTACTGTCGCTGGTGGGCTTCCGCAGTCGGCTATCCGTCCTCATCGAATGGGCGTTCGCGTATTTCACCTGGCAGCGCCGTTCACGGGTGATCCTGGAAGTGCCGAGCGCGCCGCCCGAAATCGGAAAGACATCGGTGGTTGGCCAGGCGATCAGGTTGGAAGGCCCGGTGCGAGTTGGTCGCGTCAACGGTGCCGCCGCCGACGTTCGCGAAACCGCCGGCCACTGAGCCCGCCGCGCCGGCGCCGCCTAGCCACGAACGAGGCGACGCACGTGCTTCTTGCCCACGTGCAACAATGAGGCGCCGTCGGCAACGTCGGCCTCGGTCAACACGTCGTCGACGGATGTAATCTTTCTCTCACCGACGCGCACGCCCCCTTGTTCGATCAGCCGGCGAGCCGCGCTCTTGGATGGCGCCAGTCCCGATTCCGCGATCAGGTCCACGATCTTCAGCCCACTCAAGAGACGGGCCTGGTCAACATTCACCGTCGGCAGAGCAGACTCGTCGCCGGTGGCGCCGCCCCCGAACGCAGCGCGCGCCGCCCCTTGGACCTCGTCGGCCAGCCCACGCCCGTGGACAATCGTCGTCACCGCATGCGCCAATAAGCGCTTCGCCTCACGCAGATCGGCGCCAGCGGTTGTCTCGAACCGTCGAATTTCCTCCAACGGCTCGAACGTCAGCAGCTTGAGAAAACGAACGACGTCTCGATCGTCGACATTCACGAAGTACTGAAAGAAATCGTAGGGCGACGTCAGGCCTGGATCCAGCCACACCGCGCCCGCGGCCGTCTTGCCCATCTTTGCGCCCGACGCCGTGGTCAGGAGGGGGAACGTGAGGCCGAATGATTCCTGCTGGCGGACGCGCCGGATGAGATCGATCCCGGCCACGATGTTTCCCCACTGGTCGTCCCCGCCGATCTGCAGAACGCAGTTGAATCGCTCGTTCAGCGCCAAGAAGTCGTAGGCCTGAAGCAACTGATAGTTGAATTCGATGAACGACAGCCCCTTTTCCAGTCGAATCTTGTAGGCCTCGGCGCTGAGCATCCGGTTCACGCTGAAGTGGCGGCCGATGTCCCGCAGAAAAGCGATGTAGTTGAGGGGCAGGATCCAGTCCCCGTTGTTCACGACCTGCGCCGATGGGCCGATGATCCTCCTGACCTGACCCTCGATGCCGACTCGATTGGCGTCGATCACCTCCGGCGTGATGAGCTGTCGCATCTCGGTCTTGCCACTCGGATCCCCCACCATTGCGGTCCCGCCTCCCAAAACGGCAATCCCCTGGTGACCAGCCCGCGCCAGGTGAGCCATCGCCAGCAACGGGATGTAGTGCCCGACGTGCAGGCTCGACGCCGTGGGATCGAAGCCAGCGTAGAAAACCACGGCGCCCTGGTTCAACCGCGCCGCCAGCGCCGCTTCATCGCTGATTTGCTCCACGAAACCACGCTCACGCAGAATCGCGAGCGCATCCACTGTCGCCGACATGGCGCGGGAGTATATGCGCGCACGGCCCCCGAGCCTCAGGATTCAGGCCCGTCCCGACGCTCGATTGGAATTCTCCGTCCACTGCGGGCAAAATATCCTCCGAAGGAACCCCGCCTTTGGACCCTGCCCCCCCGCGAACGTGCTCCTGTCAGTCGCGCGCCATCTGGGCCCGCATCGACGACGATTCCGTGATGCAGTGGCCCGTGGTCGAGCTGGCGGAATGGGAAGAACTGCGGCGTTGCCCGGTGTGCGACCGGGTGTGGCTAGCCATCTGGCCGGAAGATATTGCCGGGGGAATGGTCTTCTGCCGGCCAAAACCGGACGACGCACGCCGACTGCGAGACGTGGATCGCGCAGCCACCATGCGCGGCTACTGCCTGGCCCGGCTCGAAGAGCATTTCGGCCCTCTGGACGAGCGCAAGGCAAGCTGCCGCAAGGTCGCCTGTGATCGGAAGCGGATCGGTCCGACCAACTACTGCGTCGAACACCTGATAGCCGAGCGCTTTGGCCGCCATCTGGCCAAGCTCGATCCGGCGCCCCAGCCCTGACCGGAAAAAAGAAAGGCCCGGATCCGTATGAGGGATCCGGGCCTTTGAAAAGTTCCCGGCGGCGACCTACTCTCCCACAGGGTTTCCCCTGCAGTACCATCGGCCCTGGAGGTCTTAACTTCCGAGTTCGAGATGGGATCGGGTGTGACCCCTCCGGTGTGACCGCCGAAATCATTGTGTTCAGAACCCTGAAAGGATTCCGAACCTCCCGCGATGAGCTCGGGCCGGCCAAGCCGTCCCTCCCTCGACGCGATCCATTCGGAACACCAAGGTCCAGATGGACCTTGCCGGTGTTCGCCCCGGATCACGGGCGACCGTGGTCGCCTCGCGAGAAAAATTTTTGTCTTGAGTGCCGCAATCAAGCGGCTCGTTCAAAGAACTTCAGCCTCAACCTAATAGACGGTGAATCGTTTCTGAAAGAAAAGTAATGGTGGTCAAGCCGCACGACCGATTAGTACCGGTTAGCTCCGCACCTTACGGCACTTCCACACCCGGCCTATCAACCTCGTCGTCTACAAGGGGTCTTTAGGAGCCTTGCGGCTCGGGATTCATAATCTGGAGGT
>PMNO01000137.1:0-2242 GCA_003161835.1 Myxococcales bacterium
GACGGAGCTCTGACCCGGCCGAGAAGCCTGGGCAAACCCGCGGGCTACTTTGGCCACGAGCAGTGGTTCCCAGGGGAACGCACCCGGTGAGTCACCTGGGGATCCCCGCGAGGTCGCACAGGCTGAATTCGCAAGGGGGACGTGATCGCCGGTCGACACGCGAGTCGTGGCGCGGAGGCCGTGGGAAGCGTTGTTAGTGGCATGGGATCGGGCGCCCGCGTAGCGGGCAGGCCGCCTGCCGTAGACGGGCCGGAGACGGCCAAATGCATGCGGAAGTCGCGGACCATGCGCCGACCAATTCCCTTGACGCGCACCAACTCGTCCACGGTGCGAAACGGGCGTCGCATGCGATAGATCTCGATCGCGCGGGCCTTGGCGGGACCGATCCCCGGCAACAGCGTGAGCAGCTCAGCGGACGCCGTATTCAGATTGATCACGCCATCCACGTTTCGGGCCCCGGCGCGCGCCGGCGTACGCGATGCCAGCATCGCGGCACAGACCACAAGGGGCGGCCCCACGAGACGACGAAGCGAGCGGGCGGAAGATCCGCGCTGGAAATTTCGGGGTCTGATCCGCCACATCTCCGCTTGTCGGTGGTGGCGGCGCACGGTTGCCTTTTTCTTCAGGCCCGCCGGTGCGACCAGCCAAACCTGCGTCCGCCGAACTTAGGAAGCCGGCCGGCAATACTTTGGCTTGGCGTCCGGACTCAAGGTCAGGGGCAAGGCGCCATCTTGCCCCGTCGGCTCGCAAACATAGCCCCCTCGGCAATCGCCGTTGTCCGCGCAATTCTGAACACAGATCCGCTTCTCGAGCGAACGACGGACACAGACCGCATCGGCGTCCGAGCCGACACAGACTTCGTCCGCCGCGCAGGTGTCGGCGCACAATTTTCTCACGAATATCTCTGGGAAGAACCGTACGCAGAAGGAATCCGAAGGGCAGGAACGGGCGTCGCACCCTTCAATGACGCAGTAGCCACCCGGCTGCGAGAGGTCGCAGCTCCGGGTGCCGGTACTCGGATCACAGTCGGCGCTCGTTGTGCAAGCATCACCAATCTTGCGACCACACGCCCCGGTGGCGAACATGAACGGCAGCAGGAACAGAACCACCCATCCGAGCCGCCACGGGAGTTTTCGCGGGTTCGCGTCGTCAGGAACTAGAAACACAGCGCACGATGTCTACCTCATACCCGGCAAGGACGCGAGCTGCGCTCGGGTGGCGGACGGCTGGCGCCTGAGTCGCGGCACGCTCGGCAAAGACCTCCCACGAATCTGTCGAGGCATCGGGGGATTCCATAGGCACGAATCTTGTAGCCCCGATGAATCGTGCCCGAAGAGTCCTCCCACCCTATCCCCGCCCTGGGACCTAACCCCGTGGAACGGCTCATGGATGGGGGCCGTGATCGGGGTTCCTTCGACGGGCTCTGGATGGGGATGGTGAACGAGTTTCGAAACCATTTGACCATTTTTCTAGCGGGGACCAATCAGCTGTCCGCCATGCTCCCCCGGGCGGTGGCTTCCGAATTTGCGGACCACCTTGAAGACATGGAGTCGAGCGCCGAATTCCTACAAACTCTGCTGACGTGGATGGACGCGTCCATCGGGCGGGGATCCCAGACGATCTGCGAGGTCAGCGATGTGCTCCGGCGGGCTGAAACGCTGGCGTACACGGGGTTGTCGTCACGGGTTTCGATCCGCCTGGATTCGCGCCCAGCGGGAGTGCGTAACCGAGGCGTCGCCATCGAATGTGCGCTGGCGGCGTTGATAACCGAGCTCGGGCGCGTCCTTGGCCCTCGCGGCCCAGGAAATGCCGCCGTGCCGACGGTGTTCGAAGTTCACGTTTCGGTCCACCCTCAGCGTGGCGCCCTATCCATCATTCTCGGCAGCAGCGCGGGGCAGCCCGTCGAGGGGGGATGGCGCGTGTCCCTGGCCAAGGCTCTGTTGACCCAAGTCGGTGGCACGGTGGATACGCTCGGGCATGGATCAACGGCGCGGGGTTCGGGCTTCGAGGTTCGATTCCGATTTCAGTGAGGCCCGGGTTTCGAAACCGGAAGGGCCCGCCACGAGCAAACGTGGCGCGCGCCTAGCGCCGCGGGCCTATGTTATAGTGCCTGCCATGATTTCGCGCCGGAGCCAGCGGTGCTGCCTGTTTTTTCGCTGGCCTTCTTCGGCATGAGGGTGCGTTTTTGGGGGGTTCGTGGATCGTTGCCCGTACCCGGCCCAAAGACCGAGCGGTACGGTGG
>PMNO01000137.1:2263-10604 GCA_003161835.1 Myxococcales bacterium
CGCCGCGACGATGTTCACTTGCGAGCGGTCTTCGCGTCGCAGACCGATGATCCGTATTTTCCGATCTCCATCGAACAGGCCAAGGCGGCGGTCTCGTTTCGCGAGCTCGCGGATTTCGCGAAGTTCGAGATCGCGGACGTCACCGTGACGTGCGCGCGCCTGAACCATCCCTATGTCGCGACGGCGTATCGCCTGGCGGTTGACGGGGCCTCGGTGGCGTACGTGTCGGACACCGCGCCTTTCTCCGACATCTTGTTCGAGAATCAATATATCGCGCAGCCTCCAACCCTGCGGGCGAACTTGCCCGAAGCCGATCGCGCGCAATTGCAGGCCATGCGCGATGGCGTCGTGCGCCTGTGCGAGGGAGCGGACCTGGTCATTTACGATACGATGTTCACGCCCGACGACTATGAGCGGATGCCCCACTACGGGCACTCCCGACCGTCCGACGCACTGGACGTTTGTCGCGAAGCGGGAGCGCTGCGCCTGGCGCTATTCCATCACGCGCCCGAGCGGTCGGACGTCGAAGTGGATGCGATCCTGGCCCAAACGCGCACGCAGGCGGCGGAGGCGGACTTGGCGCTCGACATCACCGCCGCCTACGAAGGATTCACGCTGGACCTTGGAAGCCGGGGCAGCCGGGGCAGCCTCTGATGGAGGTGACGTTCTGGGGCGTGCGCGGATCCATCCCCGCCCCGGGTCCCGGGACGGTGCGGTACGGCGGAAACACCGCTTGCGTGTCGGTTCGCACGCGGCACGGCAAGCTGTTGGTTCTCGACTGCGGCACGGGAGCCCGCAGCCTGGGGCTTTCGCTGTTGGCCGATGGGGCGACGGATGGCTTTGCCACGGGCCGTGGCGAGGCTGCCATCCTGCTTTCGCACACCCACTGGGACCACATCCAGGGTTTTCCATTTTTTAGCCCACTGTACGTCGCCGGCAATGCGTTTCAGATCTACGGTCCGGCTCAGAGCTCGGCGCTGCTCGAGGGAATCTTGGAGGGACAAATGGCGCCCCAGTACTTCCCGGTCCAAACGTTGAAGAACATGGGCGCGCGTATTGAGATCACCGCGGTGCGCGCGGGGGTTCCGTTCGACGTCCTCGGATGCACCGTTACCGCGGTCACGAATCCGCATGGCCGCGTCGGCGCGATGGCGTTCCGGATCGACGATGCCGACCGGTCCGTCGTGTACGCAAGCGATGCCGGGTATGGTCCCGGAGGACCTTCGCGCGAGGCTGCGGCGCTGTATCACGGTGCCGACCTTCTGATTCATGACAGCACCTACACCCCTGAGGATCGCGCGCGCTACCCAGGTCGAGGCCTTGCATCCGTGACCGAAGCCGTCTCCGCCGCGATACACGCCGGAGCACGGAGAGTTGCTCTGTTCCACTACGATCAGGACTACACCGACGCTGACATCGACATGATGGTCGAGCGGGGACGCCGGGGCATCGCCATGACTGCGGGCTATGTCGAACCCGAAGTGGTGGCGGCTTCGGAGGGCCTGACTTTGCAGGTGTAGTTTGTTTCGTGGCTCGCTGGCGCGCAATGGCTCCTGGACGCTTTACTCGCTCGCGACCAGGTAACCTCTCTCGATTAGCACCCTGAGCTTTTCCGCAATGGTCAGATCAGTGTGGGGACACCCGTCGAAGACCGCGCGCAGGTTCTCCGCGCTGAGCGCCACTTGAAAAACGTCCAGTTCTTCGGTGCCCAGATCTCGGAGTTTCGGCTCCAGAGGATGGGGTACGGCCAGGCGCGCATTCAGCGACGGAAGCCTCTGAGCGTGAACATTGTATTCGTCCAGCTGCCGCATCCCCTCCATGAGCAGACCTTCCGTGGAATCCTGAAGCTCTTCCAATACGGCTCGTTCATCGGGGGGCTCAAGATCAAAGAACCCCTGCGTCCAAGCCAACATCCGGTACATCGCCTTGCGCGGCCCGGTGTTGAAGCTTTCGTCGATACTGGCGAAATAGATCTGGCCCTTGCGCAGATAAATCTTTCCGAGTCCCAAATCGGATCGAACGACCAAGACGCCAGATTTGCGGCTGGTCGACAGGAGTTGCAGCAAATCGGGCAGCGGGATCTCCTCGATGCTGCCCGACATCGATTTGGTCACGGGACGCTTGTTGGCAGCCACGGCCAAGCGCGATCGGGCCTCGTTCTCCGTCAAGCTGGCGTTCGGCTCTCCGGCCATCGCCACCAACTTGATGATCGAGGTCCCGATCAGAATTCGATCGCCGTCCTTGATCTCCGCAGTTCGTACCTTTTCGCCGTTGACGAACGTTCCATTGGTGGAGCCCAAGTCCTGAATGGTAACGGACTTATCGTCGGTGATGATCTTCGCGTGTTTGCGCGAAACCATGTCCTCCACCAGCACCATGTCCANNGCTTCACCTGAAGGACTTCCGCCCATCACGTCTCGCGGCCTAAACGTGCTCAAAACCTAAAGATTTTAGTTTGGGTCTCGGAATCCGTCAAACAAAGCCTCGACCCAAACCGGCCCACAACCCGGCGGCGAGCCCTTTTCGGGCAAGCCACAGATCCGACTAATTTCGGGCACCGGCCCGACGAGCCCGAGTTCGCTAGGGGTGGGGGGCGTCATCGGTGTCGGCCCCCTTTGTCCGTGGTGGCCGGGGGGTCGATTCGGGTCTACCGTGATCGCCTGTCGAGACAGTTCGGATTTCGTGCGGAATTTCCAGGCTGTCGCTTCGCTCGATCGTCATCTCTGTTTCGGTTTCCGTCGACGAAAACGAATGCCGGAGATGGGATCATCCTGCGAGACGGGAATTTTGCGAAGTCTTCACCAAACCGTTGTTCTGCCCCGTCGGACGGGGGCTTGTTCAGGCGCGGACGATCGCGCCAAGCGGCGTCTGATGCGGGTTTGCGGGCTTCGGATTCTCGGTAGGCCGAGAATTCCCGCCGCGCTTCGATCGCCTGTGGGCGAAACCAGAAAAACAATCGTCGCGACAAGTACTTACGCCAGATAGGGGCACCGGCTTAGCGTGCTCGGCGGCACCACGAAAAATCCTTTCGGGGAAATTTCTTCCTGATTCTCGCTATCTTCGCCGACAGCGCGGCGTCCTGCTTGTACGGCACGGAAATGGTCTGATAGACAAACGTCGCCCGCGATTGGCAGGAACCGAAGTCCCAGCCAGGACGAGAAGGCAAATTGGTCGGAGCGTGCTTTCTCCCATGGGATCCAGGGAAATAGGAGAGCCATGCCCGCTCCTGTGGACAAAGAGGGGATACAGAGTTGAAAGGCAGCAATTACATTATGGTTTTTGGGGAAGGAGGCCTGTGGACAGGTTGTGCGCATGTCTGATCTTTGGGGGGAGGCTGTTCGTTCAATCGAACCCATGGTGAAGCCTGCGCACCGGGACCTTTGGCTGCGTCCGATCACCTGTGTGGGAATTGCCGACGGCCATATCAAGCTGCGGGCGCCCGACCGCTACCACAAGGAGTGGTTCGAGGATAACTTTCTGCCGTCCATCCTGCGCGATCTTGAAGTCCGCGCGAAGCGATCGTTCACCGTCGCCTTCGAAGTGACCCAGGACGAGTACGGGGAGCCTCTGCTTCCGCTCAGCGGTAGCTCGGGTGGCAGATTGGGCGCGCTATCCGTACCTGCCGCAGCTGGGCCGACACCGGTACCGGCGGCGCCCAGGCCCGAGTTGGTTTCGCGCTACACGTTCGACAAGTTTGTGGTCGGACCAACGAACCAGTTCGCTCACGCGGCCGCGCGCATGGTAGCGGATGCGCCCGCATCGCGGTGGAATCCGCTCTTCATCTACGGCGGCGTGGGACTCGGCAAGACACATCTGCTGCAGGCCATCGGACACGAGCTGCACCAGAGCCACCCCGACTGGGTCGTCACATTCATCACTTGCGAGAAGTTCGTCACCGACTTCATCGGTTCTATGATGGGCCAGAAGCGCGGCGTGACGACCATGGAGAACTTTCGCGCCCGGTATCGAAAGACGCCGGACGTGTTGTTGGTGGACGACGTGCAGTTTCTCTCCAACAAGGATAGTTCCCAGGACGAGTTTTTTCACACCTTTGAGGCTCTCCACCGGGATCACAAGCAAATCGTCCTGACGTCCGACAAGCTCCCAGCGGAGCTTCCGGGAGTCGAGGATCGGCTGCGCAGCCGGTTCACGTGGGGTTTGATCGCCGAGGTCGAGACCCCGGACCTGGAGACTCGCATCGCGATCATCAAGCGCAAGGCAGAGACGGATGGGGTAGTTCTTCCCGATGACGCGGTTCTCTACATGGCCGCTCACATCAAGAGCAACGTCCGCGAGTTGGAGGGGGCGCTCTTGCGCCTGGCGGCTCGGGCCGCCTTTCAGAACCAGCCCATCACGCTGGAACTGGCCAAGGATGCCCTTCAAAAGCTGATCTCCTTGGCACCATCGGGGTTGACCATCGAGGCCATTCAGCGCGAGGTGTCGGTTTACTTCGACGTCAAGCTTCACGATCTCAAGGGTCCCAAACGTCACCGCGCGGTCGCTCACCCGCGGATGGTCGCGATGTTCTTATGCCGGAAGCTCACCTCGATGAGCTACCCCGAAATCGGGAGCCGCTTCGGCGGCAAGGATCACTCCACGGTGATCAGCGCGGTGCGGAAGATAGAGGGTCTGTGCGCCACGGATCCGTCCGTGCGTAGCGTGGTCAGCACGATCGAAAGCCACCTGCGCCAGCCTTGACCTTCCGTTACCCACGTCTGGCGGCAGGAAGGACGCGTATGGCCGGTGACCAACGCGGACGCTTCGCCTGCGGGCTGCCGGAGTGTCAGCGCGGTCGGGTGGTCGCCGCTTTTGCGCCTGGCAGACTCGCCTCGAGCGACGGTCGGTTTGAGCCGCAGACGCCCACGACCACTGTGGATGAGCCTGTGGGGAACCGCGAGAAAAGGGTGGGGCGTAGACTATCCCCGGTGCGAGTGGATCTTGGCGGGCCCTCTATCCACAGGTCTTCGCCATCGGCCACCGACGGGGATTCGCGTTTCTCCACATGTCCACAGCCCCTACTACTTCTGCTGATAAGATCTTCTAATTATAAAGATAGGGAATGGGTGCCAACCGAGGGGTTGGCCAGCTAGTCTTGCCGAGGCAAGAGCCCTACGCACGAACGCACGACCAAGGAGCAGCGCGATGGACTTCAAGATCGGGAAGAATGAGTTTCTACGGGGGCTCTATCTCGCGCACGGCATCGCCGATAGGAAGAGTACCCTTCCCATCCTGGCGAATGTTCTGCTGAGGACCGAGGGCAAGGACCGGGTTCTCTGCGGAGCGACTGATCTGAATGTGACGGCGCTGGCGAGCCTTTCGGCCAACGTGGAGAAGGAAGGCGGTTTGACGGTCGCCGCGCGACAGCTTTACGAGATAGTCAAGGGCTTGCCTGGAGACGAGGTGCGGGTGCGAAGGACGGAACAGAACTGGGCCGAGATCCGCGCGGGAAAGGTCGAGTTCAAGGTGGTCGGAATGGCTGATCGCGACTATCCGAAATTACCCAGCGTCAAAGAGGCCGACACGTTCAAGGTTGATTCGGCTACTTTGCGGGACATGATCGCAAAGACGATCTTCTCAGTGTCCACTGACGAGACCCGACAGCATCTCTCCGGGGTTCTCTTCGAATCAGACGGGGTCGCCGCGCGCATGGTGTCGACGGATGGGCATCGCTTGTCGAAGGTTGGACGCCCGCTGCCGGGGGGGCCCAAGCTAGCCACGGGCATCCTGATTCCTCGGAAGGGTATCCTGGAGGTCCGGCGGGCGATCGAATCGCGCGAGGCGCCCTGCGAGATAGGGGTTCACCAGGGGAACTTCATCTTGAAGGCGGACGACGTCAGCCTTTGCGTGAAATTGATCGAAGGCCAATTTCCGCCCTATGACCAGGTCATTCCGAAGGACAATGATCGGGCGTTCGTGGTCTCGCGGATGGCCCTTCTTGATGCTTTGAAGCGCGTGATCATCATGTCTTCGGACAAGACGTGGGGCGTGCGCATTGGGATCGAGAAAGGAAAACTGCGTGTCGAGAGCGATAACCCGGATCTGGGAGCCGCGCGCGAGGAAATCGACGTGCCCTACAAGGGCGCGCCCGTCCAAATAGGCTTCAACGCGCGATACTTCATTGAACTTCTAAGCGAAATCGAGTGTCCGGAGGTCCGGGTGGAGCTTTCCGGCGAGCTTGATCCAGGCGTCGTCCGTCCCGCGGACGGCAGTGACTATGTGGGTGTCGTGATGCCGATGCGCCTGTGACTCGCGCGCAGCGCGGTGAAGCCCCGGGCGTCGCTCGCGAGGGTTCCGTTAGTCACGACCGCAGGTCGTCTTGAGGATACGCAGCTTGCGGGCAGTCGGTTGGCGGAACTTGGCGCCGCTACGCCTTTCGTTTGATTCCTCGGCCGTTCTGAATGTCCTTCTGGGGGACAACGGGGCAGGTAAGACCAACGTCATCGAGGCGTTGTACTATCTGTCGGTATTTCGATCGTTTCGCACCAGCCGGGCTGCGGATTTGGTGCAGCGGGGCTGGGGCGCCGCCGAGATCGCCGTCGAGGCTCAGACGGAGGATCTGACTCGGTCCATCGATGTTCGTCTCGCGCTCAGGACTCCCGGCGAGACNNAGCGTGGTCTTGTTCGTGCCCGAGGACCTCTTGCTCGTGCGGGCGGCGCCGTCCGCGCGTCGGCGTTTTGTCGATATGGCTGTGTCTGCGGTCGAGGCTACGTACTTTGCCGAAGCGGCCGCATTCCAGCGAATCTTGCGCACCCGAAATGCGGTGTTGCGCACCGGGCAATCCCCAGCTTTGCCCGGACTGCTGGACACGTATGACGAGCAGCTCGCGCAGGCGGGAGCCCGGGTGGTCATGCGCCGCCGTCATCTCGTTCAGGCACTGGCACCAGGCGCGGACCGATTGTTTCGGCAACTTCATGGGGACTCACCCGTTGGCCTCGCCTATGTCAGCGATCCCACGATCATGTCGGCCATCTCCGAGGCAGATGTGAACCGCGCGCTATTGGCCGGCATCGCGAGAAGGCGCCGGATCGACGAGCGCCGACAGCACACGACGTTTGGCCCGCAGACGGACGACCTGGAGATTCACCTGGGCGAGCGCCCCGCGCGCGAGCACGCGTCGCAGGGTCAATTGCGATCCCTGGTATTGGCGCTCAAGCTGGCGGAGCTCGCCTACGTGGAGGCGCGCAAGGGCGAGGCACCCGTGTTGTTGCTGGACGACGTCCCAAGCGAGTTGGACCCTTTGCGGCGAAAGGCGCTCTTCGATGCGCTGGCCGTTCTCTCTTGCCAAACAGTGGTGTCGGTGGCTGATCCGACCATCGTGCCGAAGGTCGTCGGCCGCGCTGACTTCGCGGTCCGGGGCGGCCAGGTCTCCCCAGACCAGGTTTTCTCTTTACAGACGCGGACGTGAGTGCTATATATTCGAAACCTTTGGGTTTTTGGTTTGGTAGTAGGGATTGCTGAGGATCCGAGGTTTCGGGATTGTCCAGCTAAGTCTTGATGAAACGGAGCCCCGCTCACCACCCGCTCGATGCCGGCCGTCAGGCAAGGCGGGGACGGCCGCAAGGGATGCTCCGAAGGAGCCAATTTGGCAGCCATTGACCCCCCTATCGCGCCGGTAGACGACGGTTCGTATAACGAAGAGAGCATCCAGGTCCTCAAGGGCCTCGAGGCGGTGCGAAAACGACCCGGGATGTACATCGGAGATACGGACGATGGGTCAGGATTGCACCACATGGTCTACGAGGTGGTCGACAATGCGGTCGACGAAGCACTCGCGGGCTATTGCAATCGGGTCGATGTCACCATCCACTTCGACGGTTCGGTTGGCGTGGAGGACAACGGCCGGGGAATACCTGTCGGAGAACACCCGATCGAGAAGCGCTCGACCGCCGAGATCGTCATGACCGTATTGCACGCTGGCGGCAAGTTCAACCACTCGAACTACAAGGTATCGGGTGGCTTACACGGCGTTGGCGTGTCGGTGGTGAACGCCCTTTCCGAGCTTCTCAAGCTGGAGATCAAGCGGGACGGCAAGACCTGGTACCAGGAGTATCGGCGCGGTGATCCCGTAGCTCCCATGAGGGCGATCGGCGTTTCCGAAAAAACCGGGACCAAGGTGACGTTCAAGCCGGACCCCGAGATCTTCAAAGGCACTGAGTTCAGCTTCGAGATTCTGTCGCAACGCCTGCGTGAACTCGCGTACCTGAACCACGGCTTGACGATCGTGCTAAGGGACGATCGGACCGACAAGTCTCACGAGTTTCACTTCGATGGCGGCATCATGGAGTTCGTCGCCGATCTGAATAGCACCAAGGTCTCCATTCACGAAAAGCCGATTGGAGT
>PMNO01000584.1 GCA_003161835.1 Myxococcales bacterium
GCCGTCGCCCGGGCGGTCGTGCGGCAGGTGCTGGCCCCCGTCGTCGACGTGGCCCAGGCGGCCTATCCTTCATCAACGGCTGAGCGGCGGCGGTAGTAGCCCGAACGGCCGCGCGCGGTCGTTCTCGGAACTCGTTACATTCTCGCGTTGACTTCCGGTCGCGCATCCCTATAATCCTGCGCTTCTCGCGTCCCGGGGGCCCGTCGGCGACCNNGTCTACACCACCACCCCGAAGAAACCAAACTCCGCGCTTCGGAAGGTCGCGCGTGTCCGGTTGACGAACGGGATGGAGGTGACGACGTACATCCCGGGAGAGGGTCACAACCTGCAGGAGCACTCGGTCGTCTTGATTCGCGGCGGTCGCGTGAAGGACCTGCCCGGTGTTCGCTATCACATCATTCGCGGTACTCTGGACACGTCGGGCGTGACCAACCGCCGCCAGGGCCGTTCGAAGTACGGCGCGAAGCGACCCAAGTAGTCTCGGCAAGTAGTTTTCGGAAGGATAAGCGCGATGCCACGTAAAGGCGAAGTACCAAAACGTAAACCGCTGCCGGATCCCAAGTTCACGGATCAGCAGGTCGACATGCGTCGTCGCGTGACCAAGTTCGTCAATACGGTCATGCGGGATGGAAAGAAATCAATCGCGGAGCGCATCGTCTACCGTGCGTTCGACATCGTGGCGGAAAAGGCCAAGGACGATCCCGTCAAGGTATGGGACCGTGCCCTGAACAACGTCCAGCCCAAGGTTGAGGTCAAATCCCGCCGCGTGGGCGGCGCGACCTACCAGGTTCCGGTGGATGTTCGGCCGGATCGCGCCATCGCTCTGGGTATGCGTTGGTTGATTGGAGCCGCACGCGATCGTTCCGATGGTCGAACGATGCAGGAGAAGCTGGCTGGCGAATTGCTGGACGCCGCCGCCAACAAGGGTAACTCGGTCAAGAAGCGCGAAGATACCCACAAGATGGCCGACGCAAACAAGGCGTTCGCCCATTACCGCTGGTAATTGGGCCGGCCCCACGTACAATGGCCCACCTGTTTGGGAGAACCTGACCTCATAAGCTGAATTAGAACGAAGACATCAGGGCCAGACGGCGGCCTGAACGGACGGTCTGAAGGAGATTCGGACCATCCATCCAGCTCGACGCCAAGACCTCGACTACCCTTCGTCGCAAATCGAACACTGACAACGGACCTCGCGGTCGTTCGGGCGGCACCGGCATCTTGCCTCGTGCCGGCCACCGACGATCCGCCCGCGCGTTGGAAAGGACCCTCGGAAGTCGTGGCTCGCTCATTTCCCATAGCTCGGATCCGGAATATCGGGATCATGGCGCACATCGATGCGGGGAAGACCACGACTACCGAGCGCGTGCTGTACTACACGGGTGTCTCCCACAAGCTGGGGGAGGTCCACGAAGGCACGGCGACGATGGATTGGATGGAGCAGGAGCAGGAGCGGGGNNCACGTCGATTTCACCATCGAGGTTGAACGCAGCCTCCGGGTGCTGGACGGCGCCGTCGCGGTGTTCGATGCCGTCAGTGGCGTAGAGCCGCAATCCGAGACCGTATGGCGGCAGGCCGACCGGTATGGTGTTCCGCGGATCGCTTTCATAAACAAATGTGATCGCGTGGGCGCGGACCCGGACGAATGCGTCCGCCAGATTCAGGAACGCTTGAAGGCGCATCCGGTCGTCGTGCAGATTCCGAACGGTCTCGAGAGCGATTTCACGGGGATCATCGACCTCATTCGGATGCGCCAGATCGTGTGGAGCGACGACACCCTGGGGGCAACCTTCGTCGACGACGAGATTCCCAGTGCGTTGCTCGACCGAGCACGCGCGGCGCGGACGGCGATGATCGAGGCGTTGGGCGAGGTCGACGATGAGGTCATGACCCTCTTCCTCGAAGAGCGCACGCCCACCGTCGCGATCCTTCTGAGCGCTCTGCGTCGGGTGACAGTGGCCGGTCGGGCCGTCCCGGTGTTGCTGGGCGCCGCGTTCAAGAACAAGGGCGTTCAGCCCCTCCTGGATGCGGTTGTCGACTACCTGCCGTCTCCTTCGGATATTCCCCCGGTGACGGGCAAGGACGGCGCGGGTCAGGCCATCACGCGTGCGCCGACGGACGAGGCTCCGTACGCCGCCTTGGCGTTCAAGATCATGAATGACCCCTTCGTCGGGCAGTTGACCTATTTTCGGGTCTATTCCGGGCGGGTCGAATCCGGCGCGACGGTCTTCAATGCCACCAAGGGCAAACGCGAAAAGATGGGACGTCTGCTGCGCATGCACGCCAACAAGCGGGAGGACATCAAGGAAGTCACCTGCGGCAACATAGCGGCCGCCGTCGGGATGCGCGTCAGCACGACCGGCGATACGTTGTGTGACGAAAAGGCGCCCATCGTTTTGGAGCTGATGGACTTTCCGGCTCCGGTCATTTCGATCGCCATCGAGCCCTCCACACAGGCCAACCAGGAGAAGCTCGCAATCGCGCTGCACAAGTTGTCCGTGGAGGATCCGTCGTTCACGGTGCGGACGGACCCGGAGACCGGTCAGACCTTGATCTCGGGCATGGGTGAGCTCCACCTGGAGATCATCGTCGATCGGCTGGTGCGCGAATTCAAGGTTGAAGCCAGCGTCGGACGGCCACAGGTAGCGTATCGCGAGACAGTCACCAAGGTGAGTCACGCCGAGGGCAAGTTCATTCGCCAGACCGGCGGTCGGGGCCAATACGCGCACGTGTTGATCCAGGTCGGCCCCAGCGAATATGGGAAGGGCGTCGTGTTCGAGGACGCCACGGTGGGGGGGGTCGTGCCACGGGAGTTCATTCCGTCGGTGGAAAAGGGTGCGCGCGAGGCGCTCGCGCGCGGGATCGTGGCTGGCTATCCCGTGATCGACGCGGCCGTTACGTTGACGGGCGGAAGTTTTCACGAGCTCGACTCCAGCGAAATGGCCTTTCAAATCGCGGGATCCCTGGGCACCCAGGCCGCCGCGCGCGATGCCGCTCCGATTCTACTGGAGCCTTTGATGTCGGTTGAGGTAATAACCCCCGACGAATTCATGGGCGAAGTGATGGGAAATCTAGCGTCCCGACGGGGACGCGTCTCGGGGATGGAGACACGGGGGTCGGCGCAAGCCATTGCGGCCGAGGTTCCGTTGTCGACGATGTTCGGTTATTCAACGGACGTTCGCTCGATGACGCAGGGGCGGGCGACCTATACGATGCAGTTCGCGCGATACGCGCCAGTTCCCAGTCAGGTTACCGAAACCATCGTTGAGCGCATGCGAGGAGCGTAGAGATGGCGAAAGAAAAGTTCATAAGAAACAAGCCGCACCTGAACATCGGGACGATCGGGCACGTGGATCACGGGAAGACGACGTTGACTGCGGCGATCACGAAGGTGCTGGCGAAGAAGAACTTCGCGAAGTTCCTGGCGTACGACCAGATCGACAAGGCGCCGGAGGAGCGAGAGCGCGGGATCACGATCGCGAT
>PMNO01000166.1:0-3074 GCA_003161835.1 Myxococcales bacterium
GGCTACCGCGTCACCAGTGACGCCCGCCTGCACGGCCAGTGTCGCGTGGGTCCCGCGCAGGCCATGAGGGCTCACGATCGGCGTCTGCGCCGTTGAGCAGATTCGCCGAACTGCAGACCGCAGCCACCAACGGTTCGCATTCGGACCGAACAGGAGATCGTTCGGCTCCTTGCCGGAGGCGAGACCGACAAGCAGCGGCTGCAGGACTTCGGGGATCCGCAACCGCCTGACGCCCGCCCGCGTTTTGGCGTGCGGGATGACCAGGACCCGCCCGTCATCGTCGATGTCTCTCACGAGGCGATCGGTGACTTCGGACGCCCGCATGCCCATCAGCAGCGCAGTGGCGGCCGCTGCCGCCCCGGCATCTCCCCCCGCGCCCAAACCGAACGCGGTTCCCAACCAGCGTCGGGCATCATCGAGGCGGTCGAGCTGGTCCTTTCCCCTACTCCGCTGGCCGACGACCTCGACGTCGGCGAACGGCTCCGCGGTCTTGCACCAGCCCTTCTTGCAGCACCAGCGCATGAAGGTGCGGGTCTCGTGCAGCGCGTTCCGCTGCGTGTCGATCGCGGGCGCCCTCTTCATCCGGGTGGGCCGTTGTTTGTAGTCCTCCCAGATGCGCCCGGCGTCATCTCGTCCGAATGCGACGGGCCGATGCTGGTGGCCTGCGAAGACGGACCGCAGGCGTTCCAAGGTGCTGGATACGGAGCGCGGCTTGTTCCCCTTTGCTGTCACGTGCTGCCCGTACGCGGTCAGGGCGGCGTTGATGCTGATTCCCATTTCCCGGGCAGCCTCCCTACGAAGCCGGTTGGCCTCCTGCTGCGCTTCGGCCTCGGTCGGGAAGAAGTGGCTAACGGATTTTCGCGTGACCCTGTCGACCAGCTTGATCCGCCAGCCATTTCGATCTGGATATGGTCCATGTATGCGACGCATCGTTTTCCCTTTCGGTGAGAGTGATGCGTCGCTGGATTCGACGGGTATTTTGGTTTCAGAGATCTCAGGAAACGCCGCAGCTTGGCCCTCGGCACCTTGGGAGTCAACGCCCGTCACCAGCGCGCGAACGGCCGCGAGTAGCTGTGCGGGGCTCAGCGTCGCCGTCGCGATCTCGGGTCTCATCGCGAGAGCCCCCGGTCGATGTCGATCGAGAGGCCTCGCTGGCGGTCGAACACCACGGTCACCATGCGGCCCTCCAAGCGGGGCGCCTCGGGCGGCTTCGGCGCCAGCGTGAACCGACCCGTGGCGAAGTCCACCACGCGGACGTAGTCGCGTTCGGACGGACTCGGCGCGCAGGCGAACAGCCGCCCCCTGAACCGCTCCGGGCTCTCGACATATGCGAGCCCGAGCTGCTTCGCGAGTTGGGCGCCGACGGCGGCGCGGGCGGCCGCTTCCACCGCGGGGCCGCGATCGAGTGCCGGTGCTCTTACTCCTACCGCCTCCACACGCAGGCGGTCCTGGGGGTGAGTGCGCTCTCGCGCTTCGAGCTGGGAGACCAGGTCCTGGGCGACGCGCCAGCGGCCGTCCGGCATTCGGGCCACCAGATTGTAGTGCGCCAGGCGCTCGAGGCGGCGCACGTTCCCGGACACGAGGTCTGCCGGCGTCGGCG
This sequence comes from Myxococcales bacterium, assembly GCA_003161835.1. GTDB lineage: Bacteria > Myxococcota_A > Polyangia > Fen-1088 > Fen-1088 > FEN-1088. The sequence goes on from PMNO01000166.1 coordinate 1,601, forward strand.
CACCAGGACCCGCCGGTGGCTGACGCTGGCGCAGCGCTTCAAGCACCCGTTGGTGTTGGACAGGATCGTAGATGCCTCCGTTCTCCATCGCAGCCTGCGCCACAATCCGATCCGTCGGCTTGACCCAGCTCTCACCCCGGGTACTGACCGCACGCTGTCCCCTTCGCGCACGGTAGCGGCTACGTCTTGGGTCACCGGGACGTACCAGGCCACGCGACCGGGAGTGTCGCCGCGAGGAACATGGCTCCCCCCAGCTCGTCGTGCAGGCCCTTGCCCTTGACGACGCCCTCGAAGGCATCGACCGCGGAGCCAGGCTCCAAGACCCGGTACTGACCGGCAAGCTGAGGTATGAACCGCCAGAGGCGTTGCACCGCATCGGCCTGAGTCGCCATGTGCTCCAACTCCGCCTTCCAATCGGCCGCCAGTCGCCATGTCCCGGCCGTCTCGTTGCGGGCCAGCCCCAACCGCTTGAGGGTCTCCAGGCGCGCGAGGCACGCGGCGCGCTCCGATCGCGGTGCCTCGGCGAGTTGTCCGACCGTCACGACGCGTTCGCTCGACAGGTGGCCCTCGATCATCCGGTCGATGCCGGTCGGCCGCTCTCGCGTGATCTCGATACTGCGCTCGTGCGCGATCTCGAGGTCGTGCCGGCGCCCAAGCTCCCGCGTCAGGACCTCCTGCGCGCGCCAGCGCATCTCCTGGCTGATGTATCGGCCGTCGATGCGCACCTCGTCGCCGTCACGGTCGAGGCCGCGGATGACGACGTGGACGTGCGGATTGTCCGTGTTGTAGTGGTTGACCGCCGCCCAGATGAGTCGCCGGCCGGTGTCCTTCTCGACCTGGCTCATGAGCCGCCGCGCGAAGTCGGTCAGGTCCACCCGATCCCCGTCCTCCGGCGAAACGATGAACCGGAACTGTCTGGGCTCTCCCGGTAGCGACGCCTTGACCTCGTCGGCCGTGAAGGTCTCGTCCGCGCCGTACAACCGACCCGGCGAGCCGTCGCGCTCGACCCCGTCACGCTCCAAGTACGTCAGATGCAGGCTCGCCGCCTTCTGACCGTTGCGCGTCAGCGACACGTACCGCGCCTTGATCACGCAGCGCCGGCTGAGCGCATGCGGCGCCCGCACCGCCACGAGACCTCGGCGCGGCTTGGCGTGTCCACGACCGGTGTGGACACCGCCCTGACGTTGCACGCCGCGCCGTATCAACGCACGGAGGGAGGGCACACGCTCGTGGTCCGGCTTGCGCCCGCGCCCCATCACCGGTCGAAAGGGATCGTCCTGGTCTGGGGAGTCGTAATGCCTCCGGTCCTTCATGTGCCGGACCCTGTTGCAACTCGAGAGGTGTCCTTGCTGGCGCGCCTCACATCACCCGCGAGCCGCGCGCCCGCGGCAAGACGGCTGGCGATCGTGCTCAGGAAGGTCCGGTAGTTGGCCTCGGCTTGTCGCGCGCCCTCGGGCGTCTGCGCCGGCACCGG
>PMNO01000166.1:3081-3744 GCA_003161835.1 Myxococcales bacterium
TCGTTCGGGATGTATGGCTGGATGCGGACCCGGTGTCTCATGTCGCAGCTCTCGGCTCGAAGGTGCCCGTGTTGATCACGAGCGGTTCTCGCAACGAAAGCGCGCGCCGTTGCGCGCGAATCGTGGGCATGGCCAAGAAACCGCGTCTCCGTCGAGAAACCGATCGCGTCCAGGCCGTTGATACATGAAAAACCCCTGTAAACGAGCGAACTTGAATCACGCGTGATATCTCGTGGAAATTGCCGCCTCTATACTTTTCCGAACGAGCGCGCCCGGTTAGGGCGCGTGAGCTCCTGCCCTTAATCTTGCCCTTCCCCTCCTACCATCCGTCCTCCCCTTCCCCTGCCCACCAAATCGTTACTCGGCCGGAGCGGCGCAGAGTGGCGGCGATCGACGGCTGTGGACATTTTGGGGGGCCAAAAACCGCTGAACCACCGCCGAAGGGAAGATAAAATTTGGAGAATTGTTGGCGGGTTCGTGAAGTTGGCGGAGGACGCTGGCGCAGTAAAGTTGAAGGGCGGGCAGGGCGCCATCCGCAGGAGACGTGGTGCCCGTTGGGTGCAAGCCGCGGATCGGTTTGCGGGCCGGTGTGACGCCAATGTGGAGGACGGACCTGGCTCGCGTGGTGTGCCGGCGCGACGCCAATGTGGAGGACGGACCTGG
>PMNO01000631.1 GCA_003161835.1 Myxococcales bacterium
GAGGATTCCCTTGACGTGTGGCGACTGATGGTCCTCGGGAATGAGCAGTCCGCCGGGCGTCTCGGTCAGCGGCGGCAGGCGGTAGACCACCACGCCGTTCCCGATGGGCTGGTGCTCCGGAATCGAACACCCCCAAAACTTCGCCTCCTTTTCGAGCAGCGGGTACTGGCTGGAGAACTTTCCCAGCTTCTCCTTGGACTTCTTCTTGACGTTCTCGGCTTGGACTCTCATTCGTCTGGTCTCCCTTGGGTCATGGTTGCGGTCTCCGCCAGCGCGTCGAATTGACCGATGGCACGCTTGATCTCAAGAAGGCAGTCCCCCGTTCGGCATAGGTTGAGCAGGCGGAGGAGCACCTTGTCCTGGCGGCGGGCCAGCTCCTGGCGGAAGTCCTCCGTTTCCGGGTCCTCCGCCCATTCCTGGCTCGGGGCGTAGTCCAATGGCGCTGCCTCCCTGTGCTGCGATCTGCTGCTGCTGCTTGTAGAGCTCGCCGAAGTGCTTCTGCTTGTGAAGCTGGAAGAAGTTCTTCCCCGTGCCGCTCATGTGCTCGTAGTAGGGCGACGTCTCCAGGGTGTCCATCTGCATCAGGTGGTCCTGGTGGTCGTCGGTCGGCAAGACCTCGTGGTCCTTGTCCGCGAAGAAGCCGACGTTCTCGTCCTGCTGGCTGAGCGGCGTGGGGGGCGGTGGCTGCGGCGTCGGGGCGGGCGGAGGCGGACCGAGGGCGGCCTCCAACTCGGGCACGTCCATCGCCCGGAACATCTTCAGCAAGCAGGCGTAGAACAGCGGGGGCGCGTGCTGTGGGTCGTTCGCCAGGGCCGGAATGCTCACGATGGTCTGAATCACCGACTGCATGGCCGCGATGCGGTCGGGCTGCGACTGGAGACGCTCGTCGGCGGTGAAAGTGAAGTCGAACTCGTCGGTGTAGTCGCTGCGCAGCGCGGTCTGCTGCTGGCCGCCCGGCTGCTGGGCCTTGTTCGGGTCCTGGTGGGTCGGCTCGTTGACCCAGAAGTACTCGGTGTCGTCCATGAACATGCGGTTGTCGTGGGCGAGCGCCTTGACCTCCTCGCGCAGGGTCTCGAGGTACAGGCTGCTGATGACGCTGATGAGCGCGGTGGCGTTGAAGTTCCGCTGCGCGGCGGCGGCCTTCGTCTCGTTCGTGGGGCCCGCGACCCCGGACATGGTGTCGACGTCGGCGATCAGTGAGTAGCAGGCGTCCTCCAGGTTCTTGATGAACTTCCAGAGGCCGTCGGCGGGCGGTGGGAACTGGAGCGTCTTGATCCCGCCCATCTGCTCGGCTTCAAGCTCGGTCTGGTGGTACTTGCCGAACTCCATTTCAATGGGACCGGTTTTGAGCATGGTCCCCTTCGGGAGCCAGCCGCCCGACGTGTTCGCCGCCCGGGCCGCGCGCAGGTACTCAGCCTGGAGCTTGTTGACCATCAGGTTCGCGTTGCGGAGCAGGTAGCCGACGCCGAGGCGGTAGAAACCGGCGGGATTCGGGAAGAGCCCGTAGTGGAAGATGTTGTAGACCGGGCGCATCTTCGGTGGCGGCGGCATCGGGGGTGGCTGAGGCTGCGGTGGCATCTGGGCGGGGATGCCCTGGGCGTTCATCTGCTGAATCTGCATCGCCTGCTGCTGGTACTGCTGGGTCACCGCCTGGACCTGCATCTGCCACTCTTGCTTCTTCGCCTCGAACTGCATGCGCTCGAACGGGTCCTCGGCCTCCCGCACGACCAGCGCCAGCGGCACGGACGTCGCCGCGTCGATGGTGATGGTCACCGGGCGCATGCGGTTGCCGCCTGGCAGCTTCAGCCACGTCTGGCAGCGCCAGAGGATGCGCTGGGCGAGGTCCTTGTCCTCGCCCTTCATCAGGTTGACCTCGGGCTCCTCCTGGCCGTCGATTTTGAAGCCGGCCTCCGAGAAGATGGACGTCTCGATGGGCGGCCCGGTCGGCGCGGCCTCGTCCCCCTCGCCGTAGAGCTTCGTGTTGACGTAGTCGGCGTGGAAGGCGCCCGTGTCGGCCAGATCTTCGATCTCCCAGCGGTGTTTTCGCAACACCCGGGTGACCCGAGGGACCGCCTTCATCAGCGGGTCGATATCCTTGCGGCTGAACATGACGATGATGTCGTCAGCCTGCACATGCTCGAACTCGGAGCACTTTTTGACGGGATTCCACGACTTTTCGCGGAAAGTCGAGCCTCCCATGATGAAAGCCATGTAGGACTCGCGGTGACCAGGCACCCAGTTCGGAATCTTGTGCCGAAGCTGCCAATTCATGTGCTTTTCGCGCCGCATCGCCGCTTCTTCGTCGGTCGGCTGCGTCGCCTGCACCTGCATCAGCGTTCCCTTCGCCGGGAAGATTTGGTCGATGCCTCGGCACCACAACTGGAGCAAAGTTCGGGTCATGATGGGGTCGTGAGGCTGCTGGCCCATCGCCTTGTCAGTCCCGCCGCTCTTTTTCATGCCGGCGTAGAGCTCGACCTCGTCGGCACGGTTTTTGAGCCACTGTTCGCGCGACTCATCGTCCTTCTTGATGCGTTTCGCCAGCTTCTTGCCCTGGTCGAGCAGCCATTCTTCGGTCTGCGGGTTCGCGGCAAGC
>PMNO01000216.1 GCA_003161835.1 Myxococcales bacterium
TTGAAGGTCGTCATCGAAAACTTTCCCCTGGGCGACGTGCGCGAGGCGGATGGACCCCTCAATCCCGAGGATCCGACCCAGGGGTCACGCAAGGTCCCCCTGTCGCGGGAGATCTACATCGAGCGCGACGATTTCCGCGAGGACCCGCCCAAGGATTGGTTTCGGCTGGCGCCCGGGGCCGAGGTCCGGCTGCGCTACGCCTGCCTCATTCGCTGCACCGCGGTCGTCAAGGACGAAAAGGGTGAGGTGGCGGAGCTGCGGTGCACGTGGGATCCGGCCTCCTGGGGGGGCAGCGCCCCCGACGGCCGCGTGGTCCGTGGAACGTTGCATTGGGTGTCGGCCGCCCACGCGGTTCCGATCGAGGTGCGGCTGTACGATCGATTGTTCTTGGTCGAGAACCCCGGGGCCACCGAAGGCCGCAGCTTTCTCGACGAGGTGAACCCCGAGTCGCTGTTGGCGCTGCCGTCCTGCCTGGCGGAACCGTACCTGGCCACCGCGGCGGCGCACCCGGGCGCGCGCTACCAGTTCGAGCGGCTGGGATACTTCTGCCTGGATCCCGCCAGCGCCCCCGGCAAACAGATCTGGAACCGCACGGTCACGCTGAAGGACAGCTGGGCCAAGCTCGAGGCCAAAGCTCAGCACCGACCGAGGGTGGGTGCCGGTGCCGCTGTCGGCGGTGGCGGCGGCCGCTCGGGTCAGGTGTCTTCCGCCGTTCCAGCCGCGGTACGCGCCAAAGCCCCCGTGGCCCCTGCTGCTCCCGCGGCCCCCGCGGGCGAGATTGGGATCGAGGATTTCGCGCGGGTGGATCTGCGGGTGGGCCTGGTTCGCCAAGCGGAGCACGTCCCCGAGGCACAGAAGCTGATCCGACTGATGGTCGATCTGGGCGAGGGCCGCCTGCGCCAGATCTTCACGGGGTTGCGCGCCTCCTATCCCGATCCCGCGGCGTTGGTCGGGCAGCGCGTGGTCGTGGTCGCGAATTTGAAGCCGCGGCAAATGAAATTCGGCCTGTCCGAAGGAATGATTCTGTCGGCGGGGGGCGGTGATCGGCCTCAGCGCATCGCCACTTTCGGTGGCGACGGCGGCGGAGTCGATGGAGACGATGGAAATAGGGCCCCTCAGCCCGGCGACAAGATCGGTTGAGCGCCGGTGAGCACTCCATGACCGTCCGTACACGTTTCGCCCCCAGCCCAACCGGGTTTCTTCACATCGGGGGCGTGCGCACGGCGCTGTTCAATTGGCTCTTCGCGCGGCACAGCGGCGGCAAATACGTCCTGCGCATCGACGATACCGATCAGCAACGCAACGTCGATGCGGCGCTGGCGCCGATTCTCCACGGCTTTCGCTGGTTGGGCCTGCTCTGGGATGAGGGTCCCGAGATCGGTGGGCCGTGCGCGCCCTATTTCCAGTCGCAACGGGCCCCGCGCTACCAGGCCGCCGTCGACCGGCTGCTCGCCAGCGGCCACGCCTACTACGATTACGCGACAACCGAGGAGATGGACGCGGAACGCAAGCAGGCGGAGGCCGACAAGCGCCAGTTCCAGTACAGCCGCCGGTTCATGGCCGCCACGGCGGAGGATCGGGCGCGCTACGAGCTCGAGAACCGAAAATGGGTCGTGCGCCTGAAGATGCCGCGGGATGGAAAACTGGTGCTGCCGGATCTCGTCCGGGGCGACGTCGAATTCGATTGGGCCCGCGAGGCCGACGTNNTTCGTGGTGCAGGCGCTCGGATACCCGATGCCGGCCTACGCGCACCTGCCCTACGTCGCCGAACCCGGGTCGAAGCGGAAGCTGTCCAAGCGCAAGCTGGACGCCTACTTGAAGAATCCCGATTTCGCCCAGGTCCACCAGCACGGAACCCGGATCGCGGCGGCGCTGGGCCTGGCCACGACCGCCGAGACCTTCAACCCCGTGACGGTGGATTTCTACGAGCAGGTGGGATACCTGGCTGATGCCGTGCTCAACTACCTCGTGTTGCTGGGCTGGTCGCTCGACGACAAGACGGAATTTCTGACCCGCGCGCAGATGGTAGAACACTTCTCGCTCGCCCGCGTGAATCCTGCCCCGGCGAGCTTTGATGCGGTCAAGCTCGACGCTTTTCAGCTGCACTACATGCAAGGCCTGTCGCTCGCCGACAAGGTGGCCGGGGTGTTGCCGTTTCTCGCAAGAGCCGGCTGGGTACGGCCGCCGGTTTCCGAGGAAGTCGCGGCGAGAATCGCGCGCATCGTAGAGGCGCTCGGCGACCGCTTGAAGGTGTTCGGCGACATCGTCTTGCAAGCGGGCTTCTTTTTCGGCGACGATGTCGTCATCGACGACAAGGCGTTCGTCAAACGCGTGCTCGCCCCCGGAGCCATCGAACGACTGGACGCGTATCGGACCTGGCTCGGCGCACGTGACCGGTTCGACGCCGCGAGCCTGCAACAGGACACCCACGAATTTCTAGCCGCGCGGGGCTGGAGCATGGGTGACATCGTGCATGCAGTGCGGGTGGCCGTGACCGGCACGGCGATCGGGCCTGGGCTGTTCGATAGCCTGGAAATCGTTGGCAAGGATCTGTGTCTGCGGCGCATCGACTTTGCCCTCCGGAAGGCCGCCGCGACCGCCTGACGGCTTGGCTCGAGAAACCAGACGAAGAGAAGAAAGGGAGCGCATTGTCTTGTCGATTTTGATTGTGGGCGGAGCCGGCTACATCGGTAGCCAGACCGCGAAGCTGGTCGCGCGGGCGGGGCATCGCCCGGTCGTGCTGGACAACTTGGTCTACGGGCACAGGTGGGCCGTCAAATGGGGACCCCTCGTCGAGGGGGATCTCGCGGACGGCGCGCTCATTGCTCGCGTTCTCAAGGAG
>PMNO01000489.1:0-5340 GCA_003161835.1 Myxococcales bacterium
CTGAGATCGACAACGAGTTCCACGGCCGGGCCTGCACGCCCTACGCGCTGCGCGACGGAACGCAGAGCAGCTTTTGCTTCGCCCCGGGTAAGGATCCGCCGCCCGCCGAGTCGGATCAGCGCTGCGGCGATCACTTCACCTATCCCTTGCACCTCACGACCGAGTGGCAGCTCTATCTCGCGCCCTTCAGCGCCATGTCACAGCAGGGGTGGGCCAAGAAGGCGCCCTTCCTCGATCTCAAGTCGGTGTCGGTGGTGCGGTTGACCTGGGACGTGGGCAACATCGACTACTACATCGNNCCATGCGAATCAAGCGGCGGTTCTGGATTCCGGTCGTGATCGTTGCGGCGCTCTGGATCGCCAAGTATCTGTTGTTCGACACGGCCGCCCAGCCGGTCGGGACCTTCGTCATCGACCTCGACGCCCTTCACCGGGCGGCGACGAGCGCCGGGGCGCTGCCACAGCGGATCGAGGTCGAGCGGGTGGGCGAGTTCGCGTTCCCTCAGGCGTTCGTGGTCGCGGGCGGAGGCTTCCACATGCACCCGATGGTTCTGACGTCGTACCGGGTGCTGTGGCCGGATCGCTCGATCATCATCGACACCGCCATGGCGCCCGAGGCGGCGAAGAAGATGCCGGGCAGCAGGGTGGACGAGGCCGCCTACGCGCGCATGCAAGCCGCCATTCGGAAGGCCGACGGCATCGTGTTCACGCACGAGCACCCCGACCACGTCGGGGGCGTGGCCAAGGCGCCCGACTTCGCCACCATCGCGAGCGAGGTGCTCATGACGCGGGAGCAGCTGACGGGACCCAAACTGGAACGCGGCGATTTCCCTCCCGGCGCGCTCGACCGTGTGACGCCGCTCGACTACCAGGGGCTCTACGCGGTCGCGGCGGGCGTCGTGCTGCAGAAGGCCCCGGGCCACTCGCAGGGAACCCAGCTCATCTATGTCGAGCTCGCGACCGGCGCGCGGTTCCTGTTCGTGGGCGACATCGCCTGGTCACTCGACAACATCCGCGAGCACAAGGGTCGCCCCGGGGTCGCCCACCTGCTGATGAAGGAGGATCGAGGGGCGGTGGCGGCGCAGCTGCAGGCCTTCGGACAGCTGCCCCCGGATGTGCACGTGATCGCGGCGCACGATCCGGTCGCCCTCGAAAGCGACCTCAAGGCGGGCCTCTATCATCAGGGCTTCACCGGGCTGTAGGCGGTTCAGCCGGCGATCGCCTTGACCGCGGCCACGGCGAGGTCGACCTCCTCCGGTGTGTTGAGCACCCCCGGTGTGAGCCGCGCGTACGACGTCGCGTAAGGGCTGTCGCTGGCGACGATCTTGCGCTCGAGGAGCCGTTCGACCACGGTCTTGGGCGGCATGCCGTCGACCTCGAAGCACGTGATTCCAGACGAGAGCGCCTCGGACATCGGCGTGTGCAGCTTCACCTTCGGGATCGCCGCCAGCCCCTCGCGGCAGCGGCGCCCGAGCTCGTGGATGCGCGCGGTGACGCGCGCCTTGCCGATCGCCTGGTGGAAGCGAAACGCCTCCGCCAGCGCCCACCGGTGATCGAACGATTGGAAGCCGCCCGGGGTCGTGCGCGGGCCGGGGGGCAGCGCCTCCGGCGTCTTGCCGTGCATCCAGGCCTCCAGAGCGCCCCATTCGAAGCAAGGGATGATTCCGGCGTGACCCTTCCACGCCTCGGCGCTGCCCCACACGATCCCGGTTCCGCGCGGGCCAAACAGCCACTTGTGACAGCCGGCGACCAGAAAGTCGCATCCCAGCTCGGTCACCGACTCGCGCTCGACGCCAAAGGCGTGCACGCCGTCGACGCACAGGAGCACCCGGTCCGTCTCGGAGCGCTTCCGGTTGACGTCGACCAGCGCATCGGCGATGCGTCGAATGGGCAGCTTCACCCCCGTCGACGAATGGACCCAGGTCACCGCGAGCGCGCGCGTCCGTGGTCCAATCGCCTTGACCAGATTGGACACGATCTCGTCCTCCGACGCCTTCTGGGGGACCGCGTAGAGTTGCACCTTGCGCACCGTCGCGCCGGTGTGCAGCGCGCGCAGGCGCAAGGATTCGTGCGTGACGTAGTGATCGTGGGTGGTGGTCACGATCTCCTGGCGCGGGCGCAGCGGGAGGCCGCCGTACAGAAGCGCCAGCCCGGTGGTGGTGTTTCCGGTGAGCGCGATCTCCTCTGGCTTGCCGCCCACGTATTCGGCGGCGGCTGCCCGGGCATCCCCCTCGAGATTGAAGTTCGCGTGCAGGTAGGTCACGGGATTTTCGTCGAAGCCCCGGCGGTGCCGATCGATCGCCTCGCGGACTGGCCGGGGGTGGGACGCAAACAGCATGAGCGCCATGTGCACGTAGTCGCGCGAGAGCAGGAACTGATCGCGCACGCCGGCCCAGGTGGCAAGCGACGCCTCCGGCTCCGGCTTGCCCTTGCCGTCGGCGGTCTTGACGGGCGCCGCCAGCGCCGCCACCCCGCGCGCCGCGACGGCCGTGGTGAGCGAACCCGTCAGAAAACGCCGCCGATCGATGATCATGTGACCCTTCTACGGCGGTACCAGCGCGCTGTACAGGCCAAGCGCCCGCCGCCCCGTGCCCGCCGCGGTCTCTCAACTCTGTTGCGGCGTCATCAGCTTCAGCTTTCCGAAGTAGTCACGAAGGTACCCGCGGTCTCGGGCCAGGAGGCGATCGGCCAGCAGAAAGGCGTGGGCGCCAATGAGGAAATCGGGAATGACCCGCCCCTCGAGGTGCGGACGGCGGCGCAGATACTTGCCGAACATACTGCCTGCCAGAAGGGCGCTCTGCCGCGTGGAAGCAATGAATTCGATCTGCCAGTCGGCCAGAAACTCTTCAACGTTGCCCTCGGGCAGCGCGGGACGAATCTCCGCCAGGACGCACTCGCCCACCACGAGCACCCCCTCCCGCGCGGCCCTTCGCAGGGCGGCCTCGGATCCGTCCGCGAACCTGGGATCATCCGTGATCACGTCCAACAGGACGCTGGAATCAAGCGCGGTGCGCACGCCCGTCCCGCACGCGTTTCAGGTATTCGTCCACGCTCATCCCACTCGGCAACCGACCTTTTCCCCGCCACTTTCGAAATACGTCCTCGGTCACCGTCTTCGTCACGACGAGCCTTCCGCCGTCGGCCCGAAAGTCCAGAGCCGTTCCCGGTCGCAGTCCCAGAAGATCCCGAAGCAGCTTCGGAATGGTGACCTGACCTTTTTCGGAAACCAGCGCTTTCATACCAAAAGTGTATGAATTCCTACCTGTCTGGGCAAACATTGATTTGGGGCCTGCGGTTTGCGGGAGGGGGCGGCAGTGCTCCTTGAGCTCTGCCCGGGACGACGGTTTTCCCACTCCCCCTCCGGGGTGTATGACAGCACCATGCGCTTGGTCGTCTGTCTCGCTTGGCTNNCGCGCCATCGTGATCGACACCCACGCCGACACCACCCAGGCCATCACTTATGGAGGCGCCGACCTCGCCCGCCCGCAGCCAGACCTGCAGATCGACCTCGCCAAAGCGGCCACGGGCGGTCTCGACGCGGAGTTCTTCTCGATCTTCGTGTTGCCGTTCAGCAATCCGCCCGCGGCGTACTTCACCGAGGCCATGCGTCAGATCGACGCCATCCAGCACCTGGCGCAGGCCAACCCGGTGCGCATCCGGATCGCGCGCAGCGCCGCCGAGGTGCGCGCGAACGCCAAGGCCGGCGTCTTCAGCGCGCTCCTCGGAGTGGAAGGGGGGCACGCCCTGCTCCCCGGCGATCCGAAGGCGCAACTCGATCACCTGCGGCAGTTCGCCCGCCGCGGGGCGCGGTACATGACCCTCACCTGGTCGGTCAGCAACGATATCGGTGGATCGTCCGGTGACGCGGGCGAGATCCGGGGGCTGACCCCGTTCGGCCATGAGGTGATCAAGGAGATGAACGAGCTCGGCGTGATCGTGGATGTGTCACACGTCTCGGACGCCACATTCTGGGACGCCGTGCGCGCCAGCACCAAGCCGGTGCTCGCCTCGCATTCGTCGGCGCGCGCTCTGACCAATATTCCACGCAACATGACCGACGCGATGCTCAAGGCCGTGGCGGCGCGCGGAGGCGCGGTTTGCGCGAACTTCGGGTCGGCCTTCCTGGACGAGGCCTTTCACGAGCGCGAGCAGGCGATCTGGGCCAAGAAGCGCACCGGCAAGCCCGCCGAGATGTGGCGCGAGATCCGCGCCGAGGGTGCGCGGATCGAGCCCGGNNTTCGACGGTGTCCCGGTCACCCCGATCGGCATGCAGGACGCGAGCAAGCTTCCGGCGCTCACCGCGGCGCTGCGCGCCCGTGGGTTCTCGCCCGCCGACATCGAGAAGATCCTGGGCGGCAATGTCCTGCGCGTGCTCGAGGCCAATGAACGATCTTCACTGGGGACAGCCGCGAAATAGACCGTGGACAGAGGGTTGGGTCGCGTTGAGCTCTCTCAGAATTGACTGGTCGCGCCGCTGAGACCGTATGCCACCAATTCCATGGTGAAGGGCTTGTCCACGCCCTGGCCCTTCACCAGTCCCGAAATCGGCACCGCGGAGTGTGTCCACGAATCAGAGACTGTGCGATAGCCGGCCCACTGGGCATCGGTGCGCGTGCGAAAACACGCGGCGAACTGTCCAGCGGGGACAAGAACCGATTCCTGCGGTTGGCCCTGCCAGTTGACCACCAGCATCGACACCGCGTTTTTGTATAGAGACTGCATCATCGAGAGCACTGGCGGCGGAACCTCATTGACGCGTCCCTTTTGGTCTTTCATCGAGATCGCGCGGATCTCTATCTGGCTCGGATCCGTGCGATTGCCGAACGCCACCAGCATCTTCTGAATCGTCCGGCCCTTGTAGGATTCGTGGACGGTCTCAATCCAGAACGCCCCGGCCTCCTCGGACAAGATCTTGTAGGTGAGTAACGACGGCTGGCCCTTGTCGTCCAACATCTTGTGCTGAGTCCACTGCCCGGCCGCCAGCGGCATGGGCATGAATGTCGTCGGAGCGGGCAGGGCGCTCGTCGACGGACGAAGCGCGGCGATGCGTCCATCGAGGTCGGCCTTCGCGGCCGGATCGATGGAGGCGCCGCAGCCGGCAACAATCGCCAGGCTGACCAGGACCGCGACGGCACGCAGGCGCACGCCTGACCGGCGCGACGGGAGGGTTTCGGGACAAGTGCGCGACATGCGAACATACTGCCGGCCGCGCGGACCGTGATCAAGAAGATGAAGCAAATCAATCCGTCGGTCGGACGGAACAGCCCCAGATGCGCGTCCAGGCTGCCTGCATCGCCGGCTGCGACGGGCGCGGGGGGACCGGGCCGAAGGTCAGCTGCTC
>PMNO01000489.1:5412-6401 GCA_003161835.1 Myxococcales bacterium
GCGCCCATGCGATCGGCGTCGAGATACTGAAAGGGCTCGGCGAGAGCCGGCACGGCGTCGGCGCCCAGATCCTCGGCCCAGGGGCCACCGCTGGCTTCAACCGCTCCGAAGCCGGCGATCACCTCGCGTGTGCCGGTGGGCGGCGACACGCGCAGGCGATCGACGACCTGCCAACCCCCGGCGGCCAGCGCCGCGTGAACAAAGGGCGTTCCGAAGGGATAGTGGAAGTACATCCATGCCAGCGTCACCGGAAAAGGAGACGCGGCGGAATTGCGCCGGGTCTCCGCCTCCCAGCCAGTGAAGACCCGGGTCCAGGGGATGTCGTTGGCGTCGTCGCCGAACAGGCCAATCTCCACCAGATCCTGAATTACAGTCGCCTCACCCTCCGTGACGGCGTAAGCGGCCAAGGAATGATCCAGATCCGTGGCGCTGGCCATGCTCAAAGCCTCGAACCCGACGGCGGCATCTTGCAAGGCATGGGTGTACTCGTGGGCCAAGGTGGAAACGGCGATCCGGGAATCGAAGCCTTGGCCTCCATCCACGATCGTGATCGACTTGTCTTTTGGAGAATAGAACGCGGCGACGTTTCCGGCGCTGGTCGATGCGGTGTCCGCGGAGGTGGCATCGCGACGGGAGAGACCCAGCAACGCGAGGCCCGTGTTCCACGCCTCGAACGACTGATCGTTCTGCGGCGTCATGGTCTGCGCGATCTGCTGGTTGACGTAGTCCTCCCGCGAGACGACGGTCACCGGGACCTGGAGCAACGGTTCCTCGCGCAGGCAGGAGGTGCTGGCGGCGATGAGGCTCTGACACGCGGCCTGTCGGATATCGCAGCGGTGCAGGCCACACGGGGGGGGTGGAACACAACCCCACGCGAGGAGGCCGATGCCCACTCCGACCAGAGCGATCGCGCACCGGCGGGTCACCAAAGGCGTATCCCCGCGCCCAACGTCACCAGTACCGCCCCACCGGTATACGAGTCCGCTCGC
>PMNO01000117.1 GCA_003161835.1 Myxococcales bacterium
TCATCCTTCTTGCGAGAGTTGGCGAACTTGGTGGCGAGGAAGACCCGATCTCGTTTTCCACGAATGGTCTTGCCGATCAGCTCCTCGTTGTCCCCGATCCCGTAGGCATCCGCCGTATCCAGGAACGTGATCCCGAGCTCGAGCGCCCGCAAGAGCGTGGCCGCCGACTCCTGATCGTCGCGCTCGCCGTAGAACTCACTCATTCCCATGCAGCCGAGCCCCATCCGGGACACCACGGCGCCTTGCGCTCCGAGCTTGACGGTCTTCATGCGCCGAACTTCCCACGCCGGTGCCGCGTTNNGCCACGAACTTCGGCCGAACTACGGCGACCAACGGTCAAGGCCGGCCTGTGTTAGGAGACCGAGATGGAAGGTCCTGCTCAACCGCGTCCGTTCGAGGCCTTGCGGCTTCCCGGGTTCCGCGCCTTCGTCGCCACCTTCATGCTCACGATGATGGCCGACAACATCGAGCACGTGATCAGCTACTGGGTGGNNTGTTCTCGGTGCCCGTGGGCGCGCTCAACGATCGCCTCGATTCGCGGAGGCTCATTCAGGCCGGCGCGGCCCTGTTCATGATCGTCTCGCTGGGCTGGGGCTACTTCTTCGTGACCGGCACGCTGCAGGTGTGGCACGCCATGGTGCTGCTGGCTTTGCACGGCTGCGCCGGCGTGTTCTGGCTGATCTCCAGTCAGGTGTTGCTGTATGACGTGGCCGGGGCCAAGTCCATCGAGAGCGCGGTGCGCCTGAACGCCACGGCGCGCTACCTCGGGATGCTGGCCGGGCCGGGGGTGGGGAGCCTCATCATGCGCACTGTCGGTCCCACGCGGGGGATGTTCTTGAACGCGGCGTTCTACCTCCCGCTCTTGCTCTGGCTGGTGCGCGCGCCCTTCGGGCCCAGGTTTCGCACCGGCGCGGCTCCCCGGCGCGCGGTGCGCGGGATCGGCGACGTGGTTCACACCATCCGCGACGTGCGGGGCATCCCCGTGCTCGCGGGGATGATCACCCTGGCGGGCGCGGCGTCGTTCTTCGTGGGCAACAGCTATCAGGCGCAGATGCCCGCCTTCGCCACCGATCTCGGGCACGGCGATCCGGGCGCGGCCTACACGGCGCTGCTCGGCGCCGACGCCGCGGGCGCGCTCCTCGGGGGACTCTTGCTCGAGAGCGGGCGGCGGTTCTTCCGCACCCGGACCACGAGCGCGCTCAGGCTCGCCACGCTGTGGGCGGGGGCGCTCGTGTCTTTTGCTCTCACCCGGTCGTACCCGCTGGCGCTGATTTTCCTCTTCTTGGCCGGGTTCTTCGAGCTGTCGTTCAGCAGCATGACCCAGACCATCGTGCAGATTCACGCACCGTCGGAGGCCCGCGGTCGGGTCCTGGGCCTGTTCAATATGTCAGCCGCGGGGCTGCGCGCGTTCAGCGGCGTGACCGTGGGTATCGTGGGCAGTCTCGCCACCGTGCACCTGTCGTTGTCGCTCGCGGCCGGCGCGTTCATGCTCACCGCCCTGGCCCTGCTGGCCNNTGCGCGGGCGGGCAGAGCCCGCCGAGCGGCCCGTCATGCGCCAGATCTGGCGTCACCTCGGTTTTCTGCATTGGCCGGTTGATCGCGATGCCCTCGCGCCTCTTCTGCCGCCAGGCTTGGAGCCCGATACCTTCGGCGGCGTCGCCTACGTGGGCATCGTCCCGTTCACCATCTCGCTTTCACGGACGGCCAGCTTCGCCGTCCCGCTCGCTCCGAAGTTCCATGAGCTCAATCTTCGCACCTACGTTCATCGCAACGGCCGTTCCCCCGGCGTGTGGTTCTTCAGCCTCGACGCCGCCAGCCACCTCGCCGTGATGGCGGCACGCCTGACCTACGGGCTGCCGTACTTCTACGCGCGGATGTCCATGCAGGTGAACGGCGAGCCCACGAGNNGGACCGGTGGCTGCCGCCGCGCCCGGGACACTGGAATTCTTCCTCGTCGAGCGCTACCTACTCTACGCCTGGAACGGCCGCTCTCTGAGCGAGGCTCGCGTCCACCACGCTCCATATCCCCTGCAGTCCGCGACCGTCGCCGACCTCACCGAGACATTGACGAGCGCGGCTGGCCTCCCCCAGGCCAGTGGCGCCCCGGCCCACGTTCACTATTCGCGCGAAGTGGACGTGCACATATACCGCCCACATCGCGTTGCCAGATGACGTCACCGTCCTGTACGACAAGCTCCGCAGCGGCTTGCCCTGGACGCCGCCGAGCACCGGGACATCCTCAGCGTCGAGGGGGCCGGGCTCGGCTCCGCTCAGCGACGACGCGACCAGTAGCCCGGGCGCCGCCTGTGATGCGCGATGGCCAAGACGACGACCTCGTTCGCGTCGAAGCGGTAGTGAATGGTGAAAGGGAATCGCCGCAACACGCGTTTGTGCGCGACCTCTGACCGAGGCCAGCGCGACGGGGACGTGGCGATATCGTCGATGGTGGCGCGGACGACCCGTAGAAAATCGTCGCCGAGGCCGGCGCGCTCCTCATTGTAGCGGTCGGCGGCGCCGTCGAGCTCTCCGTCGGCGGCTTTGAGGAGCCGGACCTTGAGTTTTCCGGGCACGAGGCGGGCAGCCTATCGCTCGCCGAGGCGATGCGCGATTTTCGCCTTCACGTCGTCCCAGTCGACGAGTTCGGCGCGGCCTTCGTCGAGTTCCTTGGCGCGGCGAGCGACTTCTTCATCCCACGCCTTCTCGACGGATGCTTCATCGTCACCGTTCTCGAGGCTGTCCCACAGAGCATCAGCGATCAGCTCGCGCTCCTGCGGATCGAGCTTGAGCGCGGCCTCGAT
>PMNO01000526.1:0-152 GCA_003161835.1 Myxococcales bacterium
CTCGAGTTCCTGGAAGGCAAGGTCTTGCCCGGCGTCGCCGCGCTGACCAACGCCTGAGGCGCGGGGGCGGCTGGTCGGCCCGGATATTGGCTATAGTGCGCGGCAATGACCGACCGTCGCGCGTTCTCCGTCTCGATCTTCTGCCGACACGC
>PMNO01000526.1:162-5011 GCA_003161835.1 Myxococcales bacterium
CACCCGGCCGGTAGCAAAGGGCTGCACATGAACTTCGCGTTTGTCGCCGATGTTCCGACGCGCGCGCTGACGGCTTGCGATGAATACACGGAGGCCCGTTGGATCGACGATCCCCTGGCGCTCCCGTGTCCCGCCAACGTGCAACAGCTGATGCGCCTCGCGTTGTGCCGACCCGTCGGTGGTGATAGGGGATGACGCCATGGATCGCAACCTGGCTCTCGAGGTGGTGCGGGTCACGGAGGCCGCGGCGTTGGCGGCCGCGAAGCCGGGGCGGCGGAAGAGGCCGAGCGGCAGCATCGGTGCGCCGGAGCGGCGCTCCTGCAGCACGAAGGCCNNTCGTCATCGGCGAGGGCGAGCGCGACGAGGCCCCCATGCTCTACATCGGCGAGAAGGTGGGCGATGCGGCGGCGGACGCGCCGCGCGTCGACATCGCGGTCGATCCCCTGGAGGGCACCAACCTGTGCGCCAACGGCCTCAATGATGCGCTGGCCGTGGTGGCGATCGCGGAACACGGACAATTCTTGAACGCGCCCGACACATACATGGACAAGATCGCGGTTGGGCCGAGCGTGGGCGCGGGTGTCATCGACATCCGCAAGACTCCAACCCAGAACCTGCACGCGATCGCGGAGGCCAAGCGCGTTCACGTCGGCGATCTGACGGCCGTGATTTTGGATCGAACGCGCCACGCGGCCCTGGTGGACGAGGTGCGGCGCGCGGGCGTCCGGATTCGCCTGATCACCGACGGCGACGTGGGCGGCGCCATCGCCACCACGGATCCGAGCACCGGCATCGACGTGCTCCTGGGCATCGGCGGCGCGCCGGAGGGGGTCCTCGGGGCGGCGGCCCTGCGTTGCGTGGGCGGCGATTTTCAGGGCGTGCTCAAGCCGCGAAACAACACGGAGGTGACGCGGGCCCGAGCCATGGGCATCGCGGACATCACGCGCGTGTTTCAGATTGACGAGCTGGCCACGGGGGACGTGATGTTCGCCGCCACCGGCGTCACCGACGGTTTCCTGCTGCGCGGCGTGCGCATGCTGGGCGACGGCGCGGAGACATCGTCGGTGGTCATGCGGTCGCGTTCGGGGACGACCCGACTGATTCGGGCACGTCACCGCTTCGAACACGGCCCCGACTACGCGGCCGCTCCCCGCTAACCCGACGCGAGCGCGCCAGGCGAGCTAGAGCGGATAGCCCGCCCAGACCCACAGCAAAGATTCGGCGATCAGCGAGGATCCAAAATTGTCCGCGTGCTGCGCACCCACACCGTAGACATACCGCCACGCATACCCCTTGGCCTGGAAGGCATCCGCCATCGCCTGGTTGGCCATGGCGTAGCCGGGATTGTCCATGCTTCCGGAAAACATGTACACCCGCAACGGCTTGGCGGGATCGGTCATCTTGATCAAGGCCGGGTAGCTCGCGGCCCCCGGCCCGTCCTTGCACTGGTTCGTGAAGCTGCCGTTCAGGGTGAGGATGCGCCGGAACGCCTCCGGGTGCTGCCAGCCCAAGGTGAAGGAGCCGGGCCCTCCTGAGCTCTTGCCCATGGCGCCGCGTCCATTGGGATCAGTGGTCAGATTCAACTCGGGATGCTGGACCTTGACCGCGGGCAGGAGCTCGTTGAGCACGAAATTCGGATAGTCGGGATCGATGCAATCGTATTCGAGGCCGCGAATGGGCCCGAAGCCGTCGGGCGTATTGACGAACACGGCCGCCATGACCGGAAGCTGCTTCTGGAAGATGAGATTCTCCATCACGATATTCGTGTGGAACATGTTGATCTGCTCGTCGCCGTCCAGAATCACCATGAAGGGCACCGGTGTCCCCGCGACGTACTGGGCCGGAATGAAGACCTTCACCGTGCGGGTGGTGTTGGGAAAGACCTGGCTGTTGTTGATGACGAACATGTTCAGGCTGGCCTGCGGCACCCCCGCCTTGCGCGTGGCCTCGGGCGGCAAGGGATAGGTGGTGATCATTTGATATCCGTCGGCGACCGGTGAAACCACCACCGCTCCGGCGCCCGCCGAACCTCCGCGACCGGCGTTTCCACCACCTCCCACCGCAGCACCGCCACCACCGCCACCACCATTGGCACCGCCGGTACCAGCGGAGATTCCGCCGCCTCCTCCGGCGCCGCCCGAGCCGGGGGTCACACCGCCGCTGCTCACCTCGCCACCGGAGCCCGATGGCGCGCTGCCGCCGGTCCCCGGAGAGGTGCCACCGGTGCTCGGCGCGGCTCCGCCGCTTCCCGGGGCGCCGCCCGTGCTTCCGCTGGCTCCGCCCGTCTTCGTGGCGCCGCCGGTGCCCGTGAGACCGGTGCCCGCTCCGCTGCCGGAGCAACCGCCGAGGGACGCGGTGATGAGGGTGCTTGCCACGAGGGCGATTCGAAATCGTTGCATGATTTGATTGCTCCTACGCCAGGATATGGGTGAGCCGCCCTTGCGCCCCGTCGCCGAAGGTGGTGATGGTCGTGTACATGAAGGGGTTGCCGCCCCCACGCGCTCGCCTTCCAGTGCCGCTTCGCAGGAAAAGTGGGCCAGGCCCTGGCGCGAGGCGGCACGACTTTGCCCATGCCGGCCGCACGTCAGTGGCCGAGGGCGCGCAACACGCCGTAGGCCACGATGAGTAGCCCGGCGGTGTTGGTCACCGCGTTCAGGGTGGCCAGCCTCCATCCGGCGGAGCGCTCCGCGAATTGGTCGCCGGTCCCACGCAGCCAGTTCACGATACCCGAGAAATCCTGAAAAAAGGAAGCGGCCACCAGCAGCCAGGCCGAGGTGAGGCTCCAGGCCGGGGGCAGGCGTGTGAATCCCAGCGCGAAGGCCAGCCCCAGCAACATCAGCCCCTCCTGCAGCGAGACCTCGTGGGCCGTCAGCAGCCAGCGCTGGCTCTCGATCGGAGACTTCATGCGCCGCGCCGCCAAGATCCATCCGAGCGCGAACGACAGGAGCAGGTTGGCCACGCCTCCCGTGACCAAGACCGTTGCCGCTGGCAAGAGCGCCGCAGCTGNNAATGCCCAGTCCGCCGATGAAGTGCGCGATCGCCGCGAAGAATCCCGGATCCACCTCGTGGGCGTCGGTGTGCCCGCCCGCGACCTCCTGAAAATACTTGGGGGGGCGGGCAAGCGCGAACAGCTGGCGGCCGTGGGCGATGGGCACGACGGTATCGCCGCGGGCGTGAACGAACAGCTTCGGCATCGGCACGCGCGCGATCTTGTCGGCCGACGCGAAGCGGTTCCTGGCCAACCACCGGATCGGTAGATAGGGATACAGCTCGGCCCCGCGCGCGGCGATGGACGTGAAGGCGCCCTCCACGATCAGGCCGGCCGCGGGAGCGCGCACTGCGAGGTCAATGGCCACCGCCGAGCCCAGCGAGTAGCCGTATATGACAACCCGCGCCGGCGAGACGTGGAGCGCCTGGGTCAGATAGGCGTACGCCGCGTCGGCGTCGGCGTACAGGCCCGCCTCCGATGGAGTGCCGTCGCTCTCACCAAAGCCGCGATAGTCGACGGCCAGCACCCCCAGGCCCATGCGGCGAAACTTTGCCCAGGCCTGGTTGTACCCGCGCTTCCCCACGTTTCCCCCCGCCCCGTGAAGGTAGAGGATCCACCCCGCCGCCGCCGGCGCGGCTGTGCCATCGTCGGGAGGAGGAATCAACCGTGCGCGCAACGCCGTCCCGTCCAAGCTGGACAGGGCGACGTCGCGGCTGTGCAGACCGAGGGCCTCGGGAGGGCTTTCCACGTGGACCCGTTCCGGGTGGAAGAGCAGCGCGTCTTCGTTGGCGCGGAACCAGATCAGAACCGCCGCGTAGCCGAGGGCCACCAACGCGGCGAACACGAGCAGCGGTCTGGTGAGACGCCTGCTCACTGACCTGGCAGCTGGAGCGGACTTCACGCGCCCCAAGTCACGCCGGCCGTGTCACGATGCCGATGATGCGACCGGGCTTGTAGATGAACTTCGCGACCGCCCGGCCTTCGAGGTATTTGGTGACGTTCGCAACGGCCAATGCCGCCGCGCGGGCGGCTTCTTCGGAAGCGTCACGCGCGATTTCGACGGTGCCGCGGACCTTGCCGTCGACCTGAACGGCGATCGTGGCCGATGCGTCCTGGGTCAGGGATTCGTCGTAGGTGGGCCAGGCCGCCTGAATCAGGAACCCCTTTTCCCCGAGGCGTTCCCAGGCTTCGTCCCCCAGATGCGGCGCGAACGGTCCCACCAGCTTCACCAAGGTCACGATATCCTCGCGCGAACAGCCTGCTGCCCCCGGCGCTCCGGAGGTCAAGCCGTTGAGATACTCCATCATCGCGGCGATGGCGGTGTTGAACTGCATGCGCTCCAGATCCGCGGTCACGCGCTTGATGGTCTTGTGGCGCAGGGTNNCCCTCGATGGCGCGCGGATCCCACGGCTTGGGCAGCTCGAACTCGCCCATGAACATTTCGTACAGGCGCATCACATCCGCCCCGTATTCGGCGATCACGTCGTCGGGGTTGACGCCGTTCATCTTCGATTTGGCCATCTTTTCGACGGACGCCGTGACCGCTTCGCCGGTGGCCTTCAGCACGGGCTGCCCGCCGCGAAATTCGATGTCGGCCAGCTCTTGATAGCGGCCCATTTGATCCTGGTACGAATAGGCGAGGACGGTTCCCTGATGGCGCAGCTTCTTGAAAGGCTCCTTGGTGGTCACGACCCCCAGATCGAAGAGAACCTTGTGCCAAAAACGCGCGTACAGCAGGTGCAGCACGGCGTGCTCGGCGCCACCGACATACAGGTCGACCGGCATCCACTGTTTTTCCACGGTGGGATCGAAGAGGCGCTCGGGATTCTTCGGATCCAGGTAGCGCAGGTAGTACCAGCA
>PMNO01000526.1:5152-5337 GCA_003161835.1 Myxococcales bacterium
GTCAGGGCGCCCGAATTGACCGCCAGGCCATCGCCCGTGAAAGCCGCGTCCGACGGCGGTATCGAACCGTCGGCGGGGGCGACCACCGCAATGATCGGCATGCCGAATTTGGTCGCGAAGGCGAAATCCCGCTCGTCGTGCGCGGGGACCGCCATGATCGCACCCGTACCGTACGTGCCGAGCAC
>PMNO01000293.1 GCA_003161835.1 Myxococcales bacterium
GCGAACCTGCGCGGGGCCGCGGCAGTTGCTGTCGTGTCTTAGGAAAAAATAGTTGGTTCATCATGTGGACATACTGGGACTCCGTTCCCAAGTGGACTTAAGAGGAGTAAATCGTGCTTAGAACTTCATTTCGAATTGGGTTTGTTCTGCTGGTTGCGGTCGCGGGCTGCGGTAGCAGTCCTTCCTCCATGTCTTCCAAGGACGGGGGTGCTGACCTGGCCCCCGGAGGCGGGGGCGCTATCGGGACCGGTGGACTCGCGGGCACCGGCGGAACGAACGGGGGGGCCGGCGCGGTCGCTCAGGGTACGGGCGGAGCTGCTGGCGAAGGCGGAAGCGCCGGCGAGGGCGGCGTGACAGGTGGGGCCGGCAAGGGCGGCGCTGGCGGCGGGGCCGGCCGCGAAGGTGGCGGGGGCGCTGCTGGTGTTGCCAATGGCGATACCGGCGGCGGCGGCGGCGACAACGCCCNNGGGGCCGGCCACGGTGGAGCCGGAGGCTCGGCAGGCGCGGGAATGCCTTGTGACGCCGTGGCCACTTGCCCGATCTCCACCACCGGGCACGGTAACGCCGCGTGCACCAATGGTGTGTGCCAGCTCAACTGCGAGCTCGGCTATCACCGCTGTGGAAACACCTGTGTCCTCAATGTGAGCCTGGCGGCCTGCGGGACGTCGTGTACGCCTTGCGCGATGCCCGCAAATGGAACGGCCACGTGCAGCGGACTACCCCTCACCTGCAACGTGAACTGCACCACCGGCTATCACCTCTGCGGCACCGGAGCGGAGGCGATGTGCGTGATCAACAATGGCACGACTGTCGCTGCCTGCGGAAACAGCTGCACGCCCTGCAAGGCCCCAGACAATGGCAGCGTCGCGTGCACCGGGGGTGCATGCGTTGCTGCGTGCAACGCGGGCTTCCGCTTTTGCGGTGCGCTGTGCGTGGCGGATGGAACCCCCTGCCCGGTTACGTGCACCGCGGGGAACCACGCCTGCAACAACATGTGTGTGTCCAACAACAGCCCGAATACTTGTGGCACCTCGTGTACCCCGTGCCAGGTCCCTGCCAACGCGACCGCGACCTGCAACGGGACCACTTGCGGATTCAACTGCAACGCAGGNNACAACCTGCGTGGCGCCGGCCAACGGATCGGTCTCGTGCAGTGGGACTTCCTGCGTCCGCGCCTGCGTCGCCGGGTTCCACATCTGCGCGGACGGCATTTGCGCCAGCGACACCGACAACACCCGCTGCGGGCCCAGTTGCGCTCTCTGCGGGATGTTCTCGGCCTGCGTCAGCGGCGCGTGCATGTCGACCACCATGTAGCAAGGGACCGGTCTCCCTCGCGACGTCATCGTGCGCGCACCATTGCGGCCAGGGTAACCCGACGCATGCCTCCGGGCACGCGTCGGGTGGTCACGGCGACTCACCATCGGAGGGCGGCGCCGATAGCCCCACCCAGCATCATTCGACTTTCGATCACGGTGCTGCGGCTGGTGTCAGAATCCGTGAAATCAACCCGGGTTCCGGGCGTCAGATTGGCCTGGGCTTGAAGAAATAGTACGACGGGACCCGCCAGCCGGGCCTCCCCCCTGATCACGGGCTGAACCACAATCCGGACCACGCTTTGCGCGGATGCCAGCTGAAGACCGGCCGTACCGCCATTCGCGCGTGGCGTGACCTCGATCTGGTCAGGCCCGATGTTTAGCTCGACCGCCAACCACCAGGAATCCGCCCACGCGTGTTCCCATCCCACCCCGGTAAGCCATGACCAGATGACGACCGACGCGTCCGCNNGAGGGTGAGGGCGAGGGCGAGGGCGAGGGCGATACGAAGGAGCTTGCCGCAGCAGCCGGGATCGGGACTGCTGATCCCGGGCTCTGCCGCGGCGCCAACAGGACCGAACGAAGAATCTGGGCGATCGCTTCGCAGTTGGCCTCGTCTAAGGTACCCGCGTCGACAATTCGGGCGGCGGGCGCCGTATCGTCGGTAGTCACCCAGCGAAGGACCACGGTGGATGAATCGCGAATGTCGATGAGCACGCGACGGCGGGCTGTCCCTGGCACGCGATCGATGACCAGATCACCTGGGGACGGATCAACTTGGGATCGCCGCCATTCCACGGCGATGCCCTCGAGACCGAGTAGCGTGTCGACAGCCCGCACCATCCGCCACGAATCACCCCGCTCACCCAAGAGGGTAACGCCGACGATTGGCCGCTGCGTGGGCGGGACCTCGGCATGCACAATCCGGCTGCCCCAGGGGGCGAACATGCACCACAACGACGAGATCACCATCAGGCGCAGGCGNNTCACCGAAGAACACGAAGGCGCTGGGTGGCTCGCGGCAAATATGCGGATCCCGGAAACTGGGTGACGAGTTCCCGCCAGATGGTTCGCTCCTCGTTTACCCGGCCGAGGCCAGCCAGGGCACGCGCGGCACCATCCAGCGCTTCCTCGACCAGCGCCCCGGACGGGACGCGCTCGCGGTAGGCACGGAACGCCGCCAGTGCGCCGATGAAGTCGCCCCCGTCCAAGAGCAGCTGCCCCGAGGAAACCAGGGCCACCTGGGATTCGGTTGCCGCCGGATACTGGATCTGCAGTTGCCGAAACAACGCCACGGCCGCGGCGCGATCTCCGCGCGCGCGCGCCGCCGTCCCACTTGCCAGCAGGGCCCCCGCGGTGGGCAGCGGCGAGGGCCAAGAAGCGATCGACGACTGTCCAATCCTCGCCGAGGGTACGGACCCACCCGCCGGTACCCGACCCTCCGCGGGAGCGGGAAGCTCGTTCAAGAGCGGCGGCTCGGTGGAAATCACCTGCGTCGGAACAGCCGGCCTGTCTGTGGATAGCGAACCAGCGACATCACGCGGCACCACCAGCTTGGCGGCGTCACGCTGCTGGAATTGCCGCGAACGCCGCGGTTCGGCGACCGCGACGGCAACCG
>PMNO01000062.1 GCA_003161835.1 Myxococcales bacterium
GGGATCCCCGATGGACACTTGACAGCGACGCCGCAGGAACCCGGCGCGGTGCAATCAATCGAGCAGACCCCGGCCGCGTCGCACACGCCCCCCGCGCGCAGGCAGTTCGCGCATGCCTTGGTGGGTATCGTTCCTCCCGTTCCGCCGAAGCCCACCGCCGATCCGGCCATCCCCCCGACGGGGGTGCCTCCGCCGACGGCCCCACCGGATCCGATCCCGACGTCACCACCACGGCCGCCGCCGCCGGCGACTTCCACCGGGTCACCGCCGCCGCCGCTTCCCTGAGCCGCGCCGCCCGAACCCCCGGCGATCGCGGTTTCAGCGCCTGCCGTGCCTCCCGCCCCCCCGGTCGACCGGCCGCCGACCCCGTCCGACCCGACCCACGAATCATCAGAATTCAAGCCGGCCTGATCCAGTCGGCAACCCCACAGGACAAACGCCGCCGCCAACCCGACACTCGTGATGACATCGAGCGCGCGTCCCATAGGCCCTATTCACGACGGGATTCGTTCCGCTGTCAAACGACTACCGGGACGAAAATGCCTTACCGGTGGGTCGCGGGAACGCCAAGGCGTCCCGGCAGCGACGACATCGCTCTAGAAGAAATTGCCGATCGTGAACTCGAAGACGATCGGCTGTTCACGCGGCAGGGGCTTGAATGGAATGCCCCATTCGAACCGTAGCGGACCAATGGGAGAGAACCAGCGCAACCCAAAGCCCCAGCTGGCGCGATAGGCCGCCAGATCCCAAGGGCGCTTGCAGGGGTCGCGAGACACGTCCACTACGATCGGATGACAGTAGTTGTCCTCGAGGTTGAACGCGTTACCCATGTCGGTGAAGACCACCCCGCGGATGCCCACCTTGTCGAACAACGGGAATTCGATCTCGGCGTTGCCGATCACCTGGGCGTTACCCCCGATGCGGAATTCGGTCAGCTGCGCGTCTTGCGCCTGCTCACTGGGCGCCCGGATCACGGGGCCGAGGGATCGGGGCGCGAAGCCGCGAATGTCGTAAATCCCTCCCACAAAGTAGCGCTCGAAGATGGGGACGCCCAGAGATTCCCGGCTGGTGATCAACCCCCCCTCGAGCTTCAGCCGCAAGACGAACGGACCCCAGATGGGATAGAAATATCGGAGCGCGGCCTCGTAGCGCGTGAAGATGTTCTGCGAGAACAGAACGCTGTCCGCGACCTCGCCCGACAAGGTGTTGTACCAACCCCGGGTGGGAAACATGCGGTCGTTGCGCGTGTCGTAGGACAGAAGGCCACGCGCCGAGGACGTGATTCCCGATCGCAACAGGTTGGCCAAGGATCCGGGTGGAATCGGATCGCGCTGACCGCCGGCGAAGAATCCGCGCAGGCCCGAACCCGTCGAGATGCCGACGTGTTCCCAGTTATAGGTCAGCAACAAACGCAAATCGTCGCCCAGCAGGTAACCCCAGGTGAGGCTGCCGCCGTAGGACGACCGAATGAACGAATACAGGTAACGATCCTGCTTGAACAGGTTGAAGCCAAACGTCCATTTGGTATCCAGGAAGTAGAGGTCTTGAAACGACAGCAGGAACAGCTGGCGCAGGCTGGAAAGCTGCGCCTGAACCGTCAGGGACTGTCCGCGGCCAAAGAAGTTGTTTTGCGAAATCTGCGCCTGCGCGATGAAGTTCTCGACCGACGAAAATCCGGCGCCAATCTGGAAGGTCCCGGTGGGGCGCTCCGAGACCTCGACGTTGACCTCCATCATGCTGTCGCTGGAGCCGCGCCGCGTGGAGATATCCACCTTTTCGAAGTACCCGAGCGCGTTGACCCGACGCTTGGAATAGTCCAGCCCCGTTTGGCTGTAGGGATCCCCCTCGATGATTCTGAGCTCGCGCCGGATGACCTTGTCGCGGGTCTTGTTGTTGCCGCGAATGTTGATCCGTTCGAAATAGACGAGCTCGCCCCGCTGGATATCGAAGGTCACGTCCACCGTGCGGGTCTTTTCATCGACCGGCGTCGAGGGTGTGGCGTTGACGTAGGCGTACCCGCGGTCCTTGTAGAAGTCGGTGAGCTTCTGCAGGTCCTCGCTGAGCTTGGACCGATTGAATATCTCCCCGGTCTTGACCGACACCCGCGACAGGAAGAATTCACGCGGCTCCAACAGATCGCCGCGCACGTCTATCTTGCCCAGGCGATACTGCGGTCCCTCTTCGATGTTGATCGTGATGTACAGGGACTGCTTGTCTGGTGACAGCTCCAGAATCGGCGTCCCCACCTTGACCTGCACGTAGCCGTTGTCCCAGTAGTGGGCCTGCAAGAGCAGCAGGTCGCGCTGAAACACGTCCTCGCGATACGTGCCGGCCTGGGTCAACAGCGACAGGATGTTCCCCTCCCGGGTGACCACCACGTCGCGCAGGGTCTGATCGGAGATGGCCTTGTTGCCCACGAAGTTGACCCTGCGGACCTCGACCTTGGCGTGCTCGTGGCAGCGAAACCAGATCTCGACCTCCGAGGGGCTCGGGCGCTTGAGCTCGTAGTCCACCTCGGCCATGTAGAAGCCCTTCTCGACGTAGAGCTCCTTGATCTTCTGGACGTTCTTCTTCAGCTTGGCCAGGTCCAGCACCTGTTCCTTCTTCAGGTCCAAGACTTCGTTGATCTTGGTCAGGCTGACCTCGTCGTTGCCCGCCACGTAGATCTTGCTGATGGTGGGCTTCTCCTTGAGCACGAACACGATGGCCAGGCCTGCCCCCCCCTTGACCTCGGAGCTCTC
>PMNO01000501.1 GCA_003161835.1 Myxococcales bacterium
CTGGTGCCACTGAACGCCAGCCTGGAGATCACGCTGGCCTGCAATATCCGCTGTGTTCATTGTTACAACTTCGACCGTGACCAGCCGCTGCGGCCCCCGGTTGCCGCGCCCGACGGAGCGCCCGGATCGGTGCCGGTTTCCGCGTGCGCCACCGAGCGGCCAGAGCTGTCGACGGACGAGCTCCTGCGTGTGATGGATGATCTGCGCGCGGCCGGCTGCCTGTTCCTCTCCTTGACGGGCGGCGAGGTGCTGTCCCATCCGGATCTGTTCGCGTTCCTGGATCGCGCCCGCGACCTGAACCTGGCGGTCCAGCTCTTGACCAACGGTACCCTGCTTCGGCCGGGCATCGCCAAGCGCCTGGCCTCCTACGCCAACTTGCTGGGAGTGAGCGTGAGTCTCTACGGTGCGTCGTCCGCGGTTCACGACGGCATCACGCAGGTCAAGGGCTCGTTCGCGCGCACCTGGGCCGGCGTGGAACGGCTGCGCGCGGCGGGCGTGGTCGTGCGCCTGAAATTCATCGTCATGCGCCAGAACGCCCACGAGACAAAAGCCATGATCGAGAGCGCTTCGGAGCGCGCGTTTCCGTACATGGTCGATATGACCATCACCGCACGACACGACGGCACGTCGGGCAGCCTCGATGCCCGGGTGGATCGCGCGCAGCTGGACGCGCTTTGCCGCGGTCCCTTGCGTGAGCTACTGCCCGGGGGCCGGCGTCCGCCGCCTCCGGCCGCCGAATTCAATTGCAACTGCGCCCGGGGCAACTGCGCGGTTTCGGCGCGGGGCGAGGTGTACCCCTGCATCTCCGTACCCTGGTCGGCGGGCAATGTCCGCGACCGGTCATTCGCCGAGATCTGGCGGGATTCGCCGGTCTTCAATCGCATCCGGGGATTGACGCTGGTGGATTTTCCCCAGTGCGCGCCCTGCCCTGACCGCGGCTACTGTTCGCACGATCGGGGGGCGGCGTTCAACGCCACCGGCGACTACACCGGGGCCGATCCCTTCGTGTGCGCGACGGCGAAGCTCGCGCACGAAGTGGCGACCGGCGAGGAAGGTGTTGTTCCGAGCGCGGCTTCCGTTTCCGCTGGGTGACCGCCTCCGGGGGCACGGCCGACTAATCGCCGCGCGCCGCGGGCAGTCCGGCCCAACGCGCGACCTGCCCCCGTAGGACGGCCAGGCTCACGGCGCCGCTGCCCAGAACGACGTCATGAAAGGCAGCCAGCTCGAAGGCCGGCCCCATTTGCCGCCGCGCCTCGGCGCGGAGCCGGAGAAGCTCCATTTCTCCAAGCTTGTAAGCCAGCGCCTGCCCCGGCCATCCGATGTAGCGGTCGACCTCATTTTCGATGTTGCTGGCCGCGATGGTCGTGTTGGCGGTGAGGAAACGCACCGCCATGGAACGGCTCCAGCCCAGGGCGTGAATTCCCGTGTCCACGACCAGCCGCGCGGCCCGCCACGCCTCCAGACTGAGTCGGCCCATGCGTGCGAGCGGCGAGCTGTAGAGGCCCAGCTCGTCGGCGAGGCCCTCGGCGTACAGACCCCACCCTTCGACGAACGCGGTGACGCCCAGGTGCTTGCGAAATTCCGGGACGTCGGTCAGCTCTTGCGCGAGCGTGATCTGGACGTGGTGGCCGGGCACGGCCTCGTGAAAGGCCAGCGATTCGGATTCATAGCGCGGCCGCAACCCCGGTTCGAAGGTGTTGACGTAGTAGGTGCCCGGTCGGGAGCCGTCGATGGCGGGCTGCCGGTAGTAGGCGATGGGGGCGTCTTGCTCCTCGTGACGCTCGATGCGCTTCACCTCGCAGCGCGCGCGGGGTAGGCGTTTCACGAAACGAGGCAGCGCCGCTTGCGCGCGCGCCAGGGCTTCGCGGGCGGATCTCTCGATCTCCTCGCGGGTCGAGAAGAACATCGCGGGGTCTTTCGGCTCTCCCCGCAGCCGTCTCTGAATTTCCGTGAAATTCGCGGTTCCTACCGCCGCTGGTCCCAGCTCCTGCATCCGGGCGCGGATGCGGCGCAGCTCGTCCAACCCGACCTGATGCACGGCCAAGGGGTCAATCGCCAGCGAGGTGTGGACCCGCGCGAGGGACGCATAGCAAGCCGCTCCGCCAGCGACGTTGAGGATGCCCACGGTGGCATCCCCCCGCGCGACGGGCAGGACGCGATCGCGCAGGGCTTCGCGATAGCGGTCGAAGGCGGGTCGGATGCCGTTCGCGATCGCCGCCAGCAGGTCCAGCCGAAATTGATTCAGGTCCTCCGGCGGCCAATCGGGGCCTCGGACGCGACTCGGGGGCGCCGCCAGCGGCCATTCGCTGTCCGGCTTCGCCAGCAGCTCGTCGAGCTGTCTCACGACGCGAGCGACTTCGCTGCGCGCCGAAACCTTGCCCTGCGCCAGGCCACGCAGAACGTTGTCAGTCCGTTGCCCCAAGGTGCGGGGCATGGCGCGCCAGCGCGCGATCAGGGCGCGTCCGTTCGCGGGCTTTTCCACGGACTGTAGTCCGGCCAGATCTTGGTAAGCGACCTGGGGGCCGTCCCGGGGATCCACGGACCACTCCTCGAGGTGGCAATCGATGAACGCGAGATCGCCGTCAATTTGCTCCGCCAGGAGGGAGCGGGTCACCCGATCAGCGCCGGTCACGGCAGCTTCTGGCACTTCCGTCACCAGGCGCGTCCGTAAGGCATCGAGGAGTCGCCGTTCTGCGGCTCGAGCCTCCGGCGACTCATCGGGCATCCGGTCGTCGTAGCCGTGCGTTCCCAGCAAGGTGGCCTCGATGGGGTCGGCCGCCAGGTGGGCCTGCCAGTACTCAGAGGCCAGGCGCGCCAGCGCGGCATTCCCTGTTCCGGCGCCGGCCACCGCCGGGTCGTTCCGAACGTGCGCACCTTCGGCGCCTTCGGCGCCTTCGGATCGGACGCCGCCGCCGAGACGACACGAAGCCAGGACCAGCGCGACCAGGAGGCGGGGCCGGACCTTGCCACCGCAGACAGGGGTTCGAGTATTGGAGCCGAGGTTGGGCATGGTTGGGCTGTATCTACACGAACGGCCCTTCCAGGGAGAGATGCCCGGTTAGACTCCGGGAGTGCACCTCCCCCAAGCGGTTTCCCTGCCTCGCATCGTCGAGCTGAAACGGACCCTGGCCGGCCGGCGCAAAGAGTTCGAGTGCGCGGTCCTTCATCAAGCCGATGACCACATCGTCGTCCTCTTCGTCGCGCCGGAGGCGATGCATGTTCACGGGGTCGATCTGCCCGCCGGCACTGTGACGCTTGGCCATTTTTGGACCGAGCGACCGTACAACGTCTATCACTGGCTGGACCAGGCGACCGGAGCCACGATTGGGCACTACATCAACCTCTCGGCCGAGACCAGGCTGTCCGGCCGGGTGCTGGAGTGGCTGGATCTCATCGTGGATATTCTGGTGCTGCCGCACGCGGCGATCGCGGTGCTGGACGAGGACGAGATCCCCGCCACCGCCGATTCGACGTTGAGGCAGCGGATCGCCGACGCCAAGGAGATCGTCGTGCGCGCCCTCCCGGTCCTGATCCCGGAATTGGAACGCTACCGTATCAACCTGTGGCCGCTCGCGCGCGGCGCTTTTGCGTCGGCAAGCGCTGCCCTGCGATGAAGACCGTGGTCCAGCGGGTCACCCGGACCGCGGTCCGGGTCAATGGCGAGACAATCGCGGAAATTGGGCGTGGCCTGCTCCTGCTGATCGGAGTCGAACGGGGTGACACCGATGCCGACGCCGAGACGACAGCCCGAAAAATCGCCTCGCTGCGGGTCTTTCCGGGGCGGACACCCTTCGATCAAACCGTCGCCGCGGCGGGGGGTGAGTGCCTGGTGGTCAGCCAGTTCACGTTGGCGGCGTCGCTATCGAAGGGCAACCGTCCCAGCTTCGAACCGGCCGAAGAGCCCGCGCGCGCCGAAGCGCTCTATGCGCGTGTCGTTGACCAACTCGGGCAAGAGGGGCTGGTCGTGCGCACCGGACGATTCGGAGCCGACATGCAAGTCGAGCTGGTCAACGACGGACCGGTGACCTTCCTGGTCTTCACCCATGGCGGAGCTTTGGTCAAGACGCGCGCCGACCCCGGGGCCAACCCGGTGGCGAACCCAGCGGGCTGAGGGGCCGTCAATCCCAGACCGCGGGGTTCCGGTTCATGCGCGCCCAGATCTCCCGGCGGCTTCCGAATCCAGCCAACAGGGCTGTGGCCGACAGGGGCTGCCCCCCGCCGTCATGGAGGCCCGCCGACGCGGCCAGCCTGCCCACGATCACCCGCGGATCGACCTCGCGCTCCCGCAGATCCGCGATGGACACCGGTCGCGTTCGCTTGGCCAGACGATCTCCGTGCCGCGTCAGCAGGAGGGGAACGTGCGCGAAGCGCGGCGGCGTCAAATCCAGCGCGCGATACAGGGAGATCTGCCGCGGCGTGGAGAGCACGAGATCCGTCCCCCGGACAACGTGATCAATCTTCATCGCGGCGTCGTCGACGACGACCGCCAGTTGATAGGCCGGGACACCGTCCGCTCGGCGCAGAACGAAGTCATCGACTCCCGCGGCGCCGAACGGCTCCAGCGGCCCCAGAATGTCGTCCGCAAAGCCAATACGCGCGGCGCGGCCGTGGAAGCGAATGGTTGGCAGCCGCCCCATGTCCCGCGCGCGCGCCTCCACCTGGGCAGCCGGCAGCGCGCGACAGGTTCCGGGATACCGGGGACCTTCGTCATCCTCGACGTGGGGCGCGCTGGCGGCGCGGGCCACCTCGGACCGCGAGCAAGCGCACCCAAAGGCGCGGCCCGTCGCCAGCAAATGATCAATCGCCGCGTCGTATCGGGCGCCGCGCGCGGTCTGACGGTAGGGACCATGAGGGCCCTCCTTGTCCGGCCCTTCGTCCCAGTCCAGGCCAAGCCAGCGCAGATCATCGAGCAAGGCAGCCTCGGCTTCGGGTAACACCCGGGCGCGGTCGAGGTCCTCCACCCGAACGACGAAGGTGCCGCCGCCCGCGCGCGCCGAGAGCCACGCCAACAAGGCCGTCCGCGCATTGCCGGCGTGCAGGCGTCCGGTCGGGCTCGGCGCGTAACGCCCGCGCGACCTGTCGATGGCGTCGCTCAATCGGTCGTCGACTATACGCCGAACCGGCCGAACGCGGGCGTGACGAACCGCCCGCTAGAGCACACGCGTCATGAACCGGATCCACAAGGCCACGAGCACGATGTTGCTCAACGCGAACGCAATCAGCCGGTGCATCACCCGATTGGAGGTGAGATGAATGGCGGAGTGGACCAGGCGCAGTCCCACGTAGGTCCAGGCCAGGACCAGCACGCCCCGCTCTACATGGCCGGTCGCGTAGAACGCGATGCACGCGACGTAGAACAACACGGGCATCTCGAGCAGGTTCATCAGGTTGCGGTTTATCACCGTCACGTCGGTCGGTACCGCGGGGCTCTCCCCCAGCGCAAAGGCGTTGCGTGAGACGCGCCCGGCCCGCACCGCGCGAATCCGCTGAAAACCGGTCATGAACATGACCGCGCCGGTCCACAACGCCAGAACGCTCACGGGTGCAAAGATCTGCTCTGGGTTTCTCACGGGGCTGGTCTCCTCACGGGGCGCCTCCAAGGCTCATCGTCAGGCGGAGGTCGAATATACGATCAGCGCATCGATGGCGGCATCCCGAAGGCGCGCGCGACCTGCGAGCGTCGCGAGTTCGACGACGAAAGCAAAGGCCACGACGTGNNTCGGCATGCATTTCGAGCGAGTCGGTGCCGTACTCCAGATCGTACGTGCGCTGATTGGTTCGCCAGGGCAACTTTCCCGGCTTGCGCACCGGCGCGAATCCCACCCGCAGCGCCGCCGCAACCGGCGCGCCGAAGATGAATCCGCGCGACTCAACGGCGACGATGACCTCCGGCCGATGAACCGCCACCCGTTCCGTCAGCAGCTCGATGCAGGACCGGAACGAAGGGCCGTGCCCCATCAGCGGCGTCAGATCGCGAAACAGGATCCCCGGCTTCGGAAAATCGGGGATATCGCGCACCCGGGCGTGGAGCTCTCGGATGCGGGGATCGGGGCTGTTGGGTTGGTTGGCGCTCATGATCGGGGGGTCCATTCCCTGGGGGTTCGCGATTGACGCGCGCTTGGCAAATAGGGTAGCGGATCGCACGGCACCTGGCTCTTGCGCACCTCGAAGTGAACGTGCGGGCCCGTGGCGTGCCCGCTCTGTCCAGACAGGGCAATGCGCTGTCCCGCGCGAACATGGTCACCCACCTTGACCAGCAGCACCGAGTTGTGGGCGTAAACGGTCATGAATTCGCCCTCGTGTTTCAGCACCACCATGTTGCCGTACCCGCGCACTGCGCTGCCGGAATACACCACCTGCCCCACTGCCGCGGCGAAGACGGGTGTGCCAACGGGGGCCGTCAGGTCAATCCCCTCGTGGGGTCGACCCCAGCGCTTCCCAAACAACGACGTGACCCGGGGCATTTCCACGGGCCAATGAAACCGCGCCGGCTCGGCGTCCGGAACAGACGGCGGCGGCCGATCCAAGGTGGGATCGGGGCTGGGGGCCCGTGGCGGTGGACCCTCCAGCACAAAGATCAGCTTTCCGGGCTGAACCTCCGAAGAGGCGCGCAGTCCGTTGATTTCGAGCAGATCCTCCGCGGGCACTCCCGCGCGGCGCGCGATCTCGGCTAGCGTCTCGCCCGGTTCCACCACGTGCCACTGTCCCGCGGCGCCGACCGGATGCCGCGGCGGAGCCGCCGGACGACAGCCCAGCAGCGCCACGACCGCGCTCGTCAGAAGAGAGGCTCGAACCCCCGGCATCACCTCGATATTAGGTTCGAGGACCCCATATCACCTACTTTTCCGAGCCACCGGCACGGGCGGGCGTCCCCGCTCCTCCGGGAACGGTCGTGTCCCGCGGCGCTAGGCGCTCGGCGCGAGCCCGCCGAATCCATAGCGGCCCAGGAGATCGACGTAACGACACTTGGTGTCCTTGGTCATGGTGTACGAATCGCCCTCCCGGCGAACAACGGCCAGCTGTTGTTCATCCCCTTGGCCCACCGGAATCACCAGACGCCCGCCTTCGCTCAACTGCTCCAGTAGCAAGGAGGGCACGCGCGGCGCCCCCGCCGACACGATGATGACGTCGTACGGTGCGTGCTTCGGCCAGCCGGCGCTTCCGTCGAAGCAATCAACCATGGCGTTGGTGATGCCGAGCGCCCGCAGATTGGCCCGTGCCCGCGCCGCCAGATCGGGCAGCAGCTCCACGCCAAACACCTGCGTGCACAGCCGTGCCAGCACCGCCGTCTGGTATCCGCACCCCGTGCCCACCTCCAGGGCCCGATCGCCGGGGCGCACCTGCGCCAATTCGGTCGCCCGGGCAACCATGAATGGCTGCGAAATCGTCTGCCCCTGTCCTATCGGCAGCGGTCTATCCTCGTAGGCTGAACTGGCCAGGGCCGGCTCCACGAACTGGTGCCGGGGCAAGGCCGCCATCGTAGCCAGCACCCGGGGATCCTTGATCCCGCGGGCCACCAGTTGCTTGCCTACCATATCGCCCCGCAGCTCCTCGAAACGCATCATCAATGATCGCCCGGCGTACTACTTAGCGCGCTCGAGGACGGCCCGCACGAAACTTCCCACCTGCCAGCCATGCAGCTCGTCCAACAAGGCGGTGTGGGTCAGGTCCAAACTCAACGGCGTTATCGAAGCCAGCCCTTCGCGCACGGCGCTGCAGTCGGAGCCGGGCAAATCCGTCGCGCTCTCCTCCGGCCCGCCGATCCAGTAGTACGACCGCCCACGCAAGTCCTGTCGCACGTCGACCTGATCGCGATACACCCGGCGGCCGAGGAAGGTCACTTGGTACCCTGTCACCTTGCCGTGAGGCAGGTTCACGCTGAGCAGAGACGCCGCTGGGATCGCGCCCGGCCCGCGCTCGATGGCCTCGGTGGCCACCGCCTGCACGAACGCCGCCGCGTGGGTGAAATCCTGGGGCGATCGCCGTTCGAGCGAAACGGCGATTGCCGGCACGTCCCGCAGCGCGGCTTCGACCGCCCCGGCCACCGTGCCCGAATAGAAGACGTCCGAACCGAGGTTGTACCCGTTGTTGATGCCCGACACGCACAGCACCGGCTTGCGCGGACACAGGTGCAACAACGCCAGGTAGGAACAATCGGCCGGGGTTCCATCGACAGCGAAGACGCCTGGTTCGATCTCGTCCACCCGCAACGGCCGATCCAAGGTGAGCGCGTGCGAGGCGGCGCTGCGTTCCCGATCGGGCGCGCATACGATGACCTCGCCCACCTGGCGCAAAGCATCGGCGGCTGCTCGAATGCCCGGGGCCATCACCCCGTCGTCGTTCGTCACCAGTATCAGCGGGCGGTTCATCGGTTTTTGTCGGCGTCCGAATTGCCGGCGGGGAGGGCCTGATCGACCCTCCCCGCCTTCCAGTCGGGGCGACTGGATTTGAACCAGCGACCCCCTGTCCCCCAGACAGGTGCGCTAACCAGGCTGCGCCACGCCCCGAATCGAAATTGCAATCCCCGACGTCCGACCCAACGGGTCAGTCTTCTACCATGCGGGCCAGCTCGACCAAGCCCTGCTTCAACTTTTTCAGCATCTCGACGTCGACCGCCGGGGGCGGCACCGGCGGCGCCGGCCCCTCGTCGTGGCCGAGCTCGCGCAGGCGGGCCCGCGCTCCCTCGATGGTGAAGCGCTCGTCGTAGAGCAGGTGACGGATCTTGAGCAGGAGCTCGATGTCCTTGCGCCGGTAGAGCCGTTGCTTCGACCGGGTCTTCTGCAGTCGCAAGGATCGGAACTCGGTCTCCCAGTACCTGAGCACGTACGGCTTGACCGCGCACAGTCGGGCCGCCTCCCCGATCTTGAAGTAGGGCTTGTCGGGAATGCCGGGCGTGGTCCCCATCTCCGAAAGGACTTCGGTGTCAGCCGTTGAGCGCGTTCTTGAGGACCTGGCTCGGCTTTAAGGTGAGCACCCGGCGGGCGCTGATGGTGATCTCTTGCCCGGTCTGCGGGTTGCGACCCGCCCGCGAGTTCTTGTCCCGGACCACGAAGTTGCCGAACCCGGAGATCTTGATCTTCTCCCC
>PMNO01000143.1 GCA_003161835.1 Myxococcales bacterium
GCGTCGTTGCTGCGATTGACCTCGGCCGTGGTCGACAAAACGAAGTGGCCGCCCAGCAGCGGGCCGAGCATCCAACCAATACCATTGCAACTTTGCGCGAGGTTGATCCGAGCCGCGCTCAGGGCGGGTGGGCCAAGCGCGGTCGCATAGGGGTTGGCGACCGTCTCCAGACAGGTCAGCCCGGTGGCCAGGATGAACAGGCCGATCAGAAACGCGCTGAACGTCCCGATGCGCGTTGCCGGAATGAACCAGAACGCGCCGAGCGCGATCAACCCGAGGCCGACCATGATCCCGCCCTTGTAGCCGAACCGACGGGCCAACATCCCCGAGGGCAACGCCATCAGGAAGTATCCCATGTAGTTCGAGAATTGAACCAGCGCCGACTGCGCCTTGGACACGTGCAGCGAATTCTGAAAGTGCTTGTTCAGCACGTCGATCATGCCGTTGCACAATCCCCACAGCAAAAAGAGCGAGCAGACCAGCAGGAACGTGAGGAGGTAACTGCGTCCGTTCTCGCCACGGAACATGTGGGTGGAGGTCTTCATGCCCGACAGGAGTCCCCGAGGTCCGCGCAGACATTTGTCGATAGGAGGTCGTCTGTCAAACGCCCGATCGATGTCAGGCCGCCCCGCCGACGTCGGACGGCCCCGGCGAACCCACGCGCCTCAAAACGAAAACGCCGAGCCACGATCGGGGATCGAAGCTCGCCGCACGGTCGCTCGACGCGTCGTCACGCGCGGAGCCCGACGTTATGTCCCGAGATTCAGCGGGAGCCGATCGCGGACACGTTGTGATTGACCGAGCCAAAGCCACCCGCCTTGACGTTCGACTTCACGCGCAATCCGGCCGTCTTCGCCGAGGTGTTGTGATTGACCGAGCCAAAGCCACCCGCCTTGACGTTCGACTTCACACGCAATCCCGAGGTCTTCATGGTCGTTCTCCTTGCAATCTCAATCTTTTTCGCCGTCGTGAATCGAAAGCGTTGTCCACTCCTTTTGCAGCGCCTGTGCCGCTAAAAATATCAATAATCTCGAATGCTTGAACTAGTCGCAGCACCTAGTCATAGGGTAAGGACCCCAGCACTGGGCCGCGGATCTGGCCGGTGGCGACCGCACCTATCGCGGAGGAACGAGCCTCCTCAAGCCAGCGGCCTCAAAAGATGACGACGGTCGGACAGCCGTACACGACATCGACGCGTGCCGCGACAGCCGCCCGGAACTGGGTACAGCTCGCGTCACAGGCAATGATCGACGTGGGCGTGCCGCCCATCCCGGGATCCTGGTCGTAGTACCAGCCCCCGCGCGCCGGATCGCACGACGCCTGACTGGAGACGTAGCCGACGGTGGTCGCGGCGCCGCCGCCGTTGATCAGCTGGACGTTGACCTTTCCGAACTTGCCCGACTCGATGGCGCCCGTGACGGCGGCGGGAATCTTGAATTCGCACGCGACGGCCATCGTTCGAATCTGGTTGAGCGCGGTCTGCAGGGCCTGGGTGACATTCTGGTTGGTGTTGATGACGACGGCGCTGCCGGTGCCCCCGCCCTGGGCCAAGAGATTCAGGTTCGCGGTGGCGGACGCAGCATCGCTGGGGCCGAACACGCCGATCACGAACGTCGGGATCGCCGGCATGGCCGTCGCCGCCGCCTTGGCCAGACCGGCCACCCCCGGCACGTCCATCGGCGTGCATTCCGTCGGAAGGCCGTCGGTGACCAGGAGGACCGCAACCTTGCGTCCCGGATTGGCCGTCGCGCGCGCTTTGGCGGTCTGCAGCGCCCCAGCCAAGGCGGGTCCGGTGGGAGTCAGCCCATCCGGCATGTGCATGTTCAAGGACGTCGTCAGCGCGGGGGCTGCCGCCGGCAGCGTCGCTATGGCGACCGCCGGGTTCGCGTACGTCGCCAGATCGCACTTGTCTCGCCCATGGCAGTTTCCGAAGAACCCAACACACGCGTCGCCGAGCGGGAGACACGCCGAACCCTCGGGAGCGCAGTACAGGAGGTTGGTGGGGGTGCTCAATGCCTCGCAAAAGCCCAGTATCTCGCAGGTCTCGCCCGCCTTGCAGTCGGCCTTGGTCATGCACGAAACGACGGTGGTGGTCTTCGGCCCCGAGCACGCGCGCAACCTGTCGCAGGGGCCGAAGGCGAGGCACTCCGCGTTCGTCGTGCAAGTGTCCGGCACGTTGGGCTGCACCTGGGGAAAGTACTGCAGTTCCACCCCGATTCCAGCCGACGCCCCGTCGTTGAAGAAGGAGTTCATCGCGGTTCGCACGGCCTCCCACTTGGTGGTGCCCGCGGCCGTCACTTCGGTCATCGAGGACGAGCTGTCCATCATCACGAACAGGTCGAGCGGCAGGGTCTCGGCCATCGCTGACTGCGTCGCGCATGCCATGGCTTCAGCCGATACATCTTGCTGCGTGAACACGCGATCAAAAGTCACGTAATCCGTCGGNNAGGATGGACGACCCGGCGCCCTGGCCCCCGCGACGGACGTCGAACCTTGCCTCGCCGCCTCGGAGCGTTCCCCGGTTCCCGTCACCCAGCCATTTTTCATGGGCACCAACCGATCGGCGTTGACATCCCGACCTCCTGCGTCAGCAACTCCCTATCATCGAGCAACAGCCGGCCGAAGTCGAGGGTTGGCGGCGGCGATGAGGTCATGCCGTGTGGGTGGGCACGCAAGTCCGGGTAGCATCAAGTCTTTGTGGGTTTCTCACGATGGTTACCCTGTGTTGCGGATGTCCCGGGCCACCGACGAACGTGGTGCGATTGCCATCTTGATGGCCATCTGCCTCATGACGTTCATGGGATTCGCCGCCCTCGGCGTCGACCTCGCCTACGTCCGCT
The DNA here is from genome assembly GCA_003161835.1 of Myxococcales bacterium. Taxonomy (GTDB): domain Bacteria; phylum Myxococcota_A; class Polyangia; order Fen-1088; family Fen-1088; genus FEN-1088. Next base: position 2,841 of record PMNO01000143.1, read on the forward strand.
ACGCGCGCCTGCAACTCCAGAACGCGACCGATGCGGCATCGCATGCGGCGCTGGTTCGCCTACGTGCCACGGGCCGGACCTCGGACGCGAGGGATATGGCCATCGCCGTGGCGGCGCAGAACCGCGTGTGGGGCAAACCCTTCATCCTGCAGAGTCAGGACATCACCTTCGGTGGGTGGGACTTCGCCGCGAAGTCGTTCACCGCCAACGTATCGCCNNGCGCACACGGGGACCACGGCCTACCGCATCCGCAGCATCGTGGTCGCCCAAGACATCACCGGCAGCTTCTGGAGCAACATCGATCCCGCCTGGGACGCGGACGTGACCATGCTGGACGCCCTGCGTGCCTTCAACGTTCCGGCCGACCGCATCGGCATGCAGCTATTCACCGGCGATTCGACCCAATTCACCGCCCTGACGAACCTGACCACCGGCTACAACACCGTCCGAGGCCAGTGGCGAGGCGACGGCAAGTTGTTCCGGGACACCACCAAGCAAACGGGCATCTCCCTTTGCAACAAGCTCGACATCAACCCGTACGATGATATTGCCTTCCGCCACGCTTGGATGCCCTCGTGCTCGGCGGGCGGCGACGGTACGAACCAAGGCGCGGCCATCCAGCGCGCGACGGCCCAGCTGCTGGCGCAAAGCCAGCCCTACGAAACCAGGGTCATCGTGCTCATCACCGACGGAAGGCCCGAGTGCTGCACCCGGTCCGGCAACACCGTGACCTGCAGTGCCACCAGCGCCTGCGCCAACACGCGGGCGCAGAACGGCGTCGCGATGGCCGACGCCGCGGACGACAACGACATCAGCATCTTCACCGTGTCCCTGGGAGCCGACCAGCAACAGGCGGCCTACAACGCTTCCTTGGTGCGCGGCTTGGGGGTCGCGTACGACACACCCGACGCCAGCGACCTGGCGTCCATCTTGACCACCATCGCGGGAAAGATCCCGATCGCGATGGTCCGGTGACGCGATGATCGGGCGTCTCATCAGAGGCATTGCGAGCATCCGGCGTGCCCCAGGCCGAGGCCGACGCGCCAGGATGCGCGAGCGCGGCGCCGCCGCCGTGGAATTCGCCTTGATCTTGCCGGTGCTACTGGCGGTGGTGTTCGGAATCATGGAATACGGCTGGATCTTCTATCAACAGTTCAATCTCGCCGGCGCTGTCCGCGACGGGCTACGCCAGGGCGTGACCGTGGC
>PMNO01000232.1 GCA_003161835.1 Myxococcales bacterium
TCCAACAAGATTGCTCGCAAACACATCGAGAATGTTCTGAAGGGCACGGTGGTCGGCGAGGAATATTATCCGCTCGGGCACACTCAGTTTGGTTCATTGATCAACAAAATTAAACTGAAGAAGCCCGACGTCGTTTACGCCATCGTGGTCGGGGGCAGCAATGTATCGTTCTACAAGCAGCTAAAGGCCGCCGGGGTCACCAGCGACAAGCAGACCCTTTTGACGATTTCCGTCACCGAAGACGAGCTTCTGGGCATCGGCGGGGAGAACATGGTCGGGTTCTACGCGGCGATGAAATATTTCCAGAGCCTCGACAATGAAAACAACAAGAAGTTCGTCAAGGCGTTCAAGGCCAAGTATGGCGCCAAGTCGGTCATCGGTGACGTGACCCAAGCGGCCTACCTCGGGCCCTGGTTGTGGCGTGCCGCCGTCGAAAAGGCCAAGAGCTTCGACGTGGACAAGGTCGTGGCCGCATCCCCGGACATCGAGCTGAAGACCGCTCCCGAGGGGTACGTCAAGATTCACAAGAACCACCATCTGTGGAGCAAACTGCGGATCGGGCAGGTGCTGGCCGACGGTCAGTACAAGGTCCTCTACGAATCAGGCCTGATCGAGCCCAATCCATTCCCCAAGGGCTATCAATGAGCCGGAGACACGGTCACGGCTGACAACTGAATTCGCACAGAGGAGGTGGGAGCATGACGTCGGTATCGGATCTGCTGTCTGTCCTGGTGATGCAGGGGTTCAACGGTCTGAGTTCATTCTCGGTCTTGTTGTTGATGGCCCTGGGATTGGCGATCATCTTTGGGCAGATGGGCGTCATCAACATGGCCCACGGCGAGTTTCTGACCATCGGCGCGTACACCACCTACCTGCTGTCGGAGGTCAGCCAGCGGTGGGCGCCCTGGCTGCAGAAATCGTACTTCCTCTTCGCGGTCCTGGTGTCCTTCGTGATTGCGGCGGGGATCGGGTTCGTGGTGGAGCACTTCATGATTCGACACCTCTATCGCCGCCCGCTCGACACTCTGCTCGCGACCTGGGGATTGAGCCTGATCATGCAACAGGGCTTTCGCTCCATCTTCGGAGCCAAGGAAGTGAGCGCGGTGCTTCCCGATTGGCTCATGGGTTCCTTCAAACCGACGGCGAGCATCGACATTCCCATCAATGGCGTGTTTGTCATGGGACTGACCTTGCTCCTGACATCGATCGTGTTTTTCATGTTGTTGCGGACCCGATGGGGAGTGTGGGTCAGGGCCACCACCCAGAATCGTGTCATGGCCGCGGCGGCCGGGATCAACACCCGCAACATCGATCGGTCGGCGTTCGCTCTCGGCTGCGGTCTGGCTGGAATCGCGGGCGCTGCGTTCACGACCATTGGCTCCACAGGTCCGACCAGCGGCTCGATGTACATCGTGGACACGTTCTTGGTGGTGGTGTTCGGGGGAGCGGAGAGTCTCGTGGGAACCATCGCGTCGGCCTTTGGGATCGCCCAGACCCAGGCGACCAGCGAATTCTTCTTGACGGGATCGACCGCCAAGGTCCTGACCCTGACCGCGGTCATCGTCATTCTCATGCTGAGGCCGCAGGGCCTCTTCACGATTCGGGTTCGGAGGTGATGTCACATGATTGGGGAATCAGCGGTGGGTACAATGAATGATGCGCGCACATCGGGCGCCTGGCGCTCGGGTCTTCGGAAGTTGCTGACCTTGTTGACGGGCAAGGGACACCAGACAACCGGCCTGTTGATTCTGGGAACTCTTCTGCTGGTCGTCTGCCCGCTGACGATGGGGGCGTTTCGTCTGAATCTGCTCGGGAAGTACCTGACCTACGCGTTCGTGGCACTCGGATTGGTGGTCTGCTGGGGGCACGCCGGAATTCTGAGCCTCGGGCAGGGGGTGTTCTTCGGTCTCGGCGGCTACTGCATGGCGATGTACCTCAAGCTCGAGGCCTCCAGCGTCGAGAATACCAAGATCCAGTCGNNTTCATGGACTGGAACCAGATCACGCATCTGCCCCTGTCGTGGGTGCCCTTCAAGAGCTTCCTCTTCACAGTGGCCGCGGTTCCCTTGTTGCCGGGGCTGCTGGCGCTCTTGATTGGTACCGCAATGTTCAAACGGCGGGTGGGCGGCGTCTACTTTGCCATCATTACGCAGGCCGTGGCCGCGATTCTTTCGATCTTGATTATCGGACAACAGGGATACACGGGCGGCGTCAATGGCATCACGGACCTGAGGACGCTGCATGGCTGGGACATCCGCACCGACCGGGCCCGGATGATCCTCTATCTGGTCACCGTCGTCCTGTTGCTGGCCAGCGTGGTCATCAGCCGCCGGATGCTGGCCAGCAAGTTGGGCCGCCTCCTGCTCGCGTTGCGCGACAAGGAGGAGCGGGTGCGCTTTTCCGGTTATGACGTCGCCAATCTGAAGACGTTCGCCTTCGTCTATGCCGCTGTCTTGGCGGCAATTGGTGGGGCATTGTTCACCTTGCAAGTTGGCTTCATGTCGCCATCGTTCGTGGGAATCGTTCCATCGATAGAAATGGTGATCTGTGCCGCGGTCGGCGGCCGCAGCTCGTTGATGGGGGCGGTATACGGCACGTTGCTGGTGAACTTTGGCAAGACCTTCTTTTCCGAGCGCTTCCCGCAGCTGTGGCTTTTTCTGATCGGGGCGCTGTTCATCATCGTCGTGATGCTGTTTCCGGACGGACTCGCCGGCATCCGGCCCCAGAAATTGCGCGGATACGCGGCCCGGTTGCGCGATCGTCTGAGGCGCGGGACGTCGGTTCCGAC
>PMNO01000645.1:0-1924 GCA_003161835.1 Myxococcales bacterium
ACTGCGGAAGTACGCCCTGTAGATCGAGCGTGGTGCGCTCGGCTCCGCAGCGGAAGACGGCGAGCAACCTCGGGACCCGCGGCCAGGCAGGCCATGCGGAAAGACGGGCCGAATAGCCAGGAATTTTGCGCGACCGACACACGAATGTCGCGGAGCATCTCTATCTTGGGCCGCCATGAAAAACGCCCTGGGCCCCGCAATTTTGTCGCTGATCCTGTTNNCCGTCGCTCTCCGCTTATGCTCAGACCGGTCCGGTCGACCCGCGCTCGGAAGAGGCGGCGCCTGCGCCGGCCGACGCCCCCCTCCCGCCGCCCGACGCCATGCCCGAGGCGCCGGTTCTCGCGCCCACTCCGAGCGCACCCGACGTGGCGGCCCAACCCACGCCCGCGGAACTGGCGGTGTCCGCTCCCGTTGCGGAGCGCGTCGAGGGCCTCGCGGCGAAGGTCGACGGAATCGACGAATCCCTGGCCGCGACCAAGGCCTCCGTGGACAAGCTTTCGAAACTCAAAGTCAGCGGCTACATCCAGGCCCGCTTCGAATGGCACGCGGATTCGGCCGACGGACTCAACACCGCCGGAAAGCCGGCCAGCACGAACCGATTCTTCGTGCGCAGGGGACGCCTCAAGACCTTGTATGACGGGACCAATGCCGAGTACATGTTGCAGATCGACGCGACGGGAGACGGGGTCGTCCTGAAGGACGCCGAGGCGACGTTTGTCGACACCTGGTCGCCCCTGGGCCTGCGGCTCACGGTGGGTCAGTTCAAGTGGCCTTTTGGTTATGAGATTCTCCAGTCGTCGGGTGATCGTGAAATGCCCGAGCGCTCGCTGGTCATTCGCAAGCAATTTCCAGGTGAACGCGACCGCGGCTTTCGTGTTCAGGGCAAGTACGATCAGCTGCGCTTCGCCGCCGCGCTCGTGAATGGAAACGGCACCCAGGATTCCATCTACGGCACCAGCGAACAGAGCGGATTCAAGGATCTGGTGGCGCGCGTCGGCGGCGACTTCGAATGGCTGGTATTCGGCGTATCCGGATACTGGGGACGCACGTTCGACACCACCGTGCCGGCCGCCGCAACCCTGGCCTGGACCGACAAGAACATGGACAAGATGGTCACGGCCGACGAACTCGCGGGAACGGCGGCGAAGATCGCCAGCATCCGACGCTTCTCGGTGCTGCGCATGGGTCTGGACGCGCAACTCTATTTCGACATTCCCAGCCTCGGGGGTTTGGCCGTGAAGGGTGAATTCGTGCTGGCCAAGCGCGGCAACCTGGATCCCGGTGCGACCGACGCGACGACGATGACGCTGATTCCGCAATCCTGCTACGACACGACGGCCATCGGATGGATCGTGACCGCCGTCCAGAACTTCGGCGACAACGTCGGAGCGGTTCTGCGCGTTGACTCGTATGATCCGAACTACAGCAAGTCGGTCGATCCCGGGTGTCCCGTGTCCTTCGTGACCGCGGGAAAGGGCGATCGCACGGTGACGACGGGAGGCGGGCTGCTCCTGCACGGATCCTCGAACATCAAGGCCACCCTGACGTATGAGCACCTNNCGCGTCGCCAATGGTGCGCAAGCCACTCGTCACTCTCCCGTCGAATAGCACCGCCGCGGGGACGGTATAGGTACCGGCGGTGGTGTCCTGGCCGGGGGCATCCTTGTCACCGAGCACCGTACGCACCAGCTTCGATCCCGGCGGGGGCTCCGCGATGAGCTGGTAGGTCCGTCCCGGATCCACGGCCATCGAATAGGCNNGCCACCCTGACGTATGAGCACCTCTCGGAACAGGGCAAGACCGTGGCCAACGATATCTTTACGGCCCAGCTCCAAGCGCGCTTCTAATTGATAGGCACAGTCGGCGCCGGCAGCGCGACGGTGTAGCTGCCGTCCTCGCCCGTGACGACCTCCGCGATCGGGAA
>PMNO01000645.1:1943-7037 GCA_003161835.1 Myxococcales bacterium
GGATCCACGGCCATCGAATAGGCGCCGCGGTCCCCGACGATGGCGGATCCGAGCGGGGCTACGATGCCGGTGCTTCGATCGCGCGCGAGCACACGAACTCCGGTGGTCGGGCCCTCGGGCAGCAAGATCCCGTTGAGCATCACGCGACGCGCCAGCGGGATTGTCCCGGCGTATCCCGCCTCGGTCAGATTGTCCACGTGCGCGATCGTCAGAGCGGCGCCGGGCATGGAGGCCGGCGGCACCACGGTGACCTTGTAGGCCCCGACGGGTAGCTCCGAGAAATTCGCCAGGCCAGTGTCGTCGCAGAGCGCGTCGACGCGAACCGAGCCGGTGGCCGCGATCGTCGCGGGAATCGTTCCCGAGACCGACACCGTCCCGACGGCGTCCAGCTCCACCTCGGATTCCACCCGCACCCGGCTGCCCGCCACGGGACCGCTGCCGCTGTTGGTCAGGACCACGAGGGAGAAGGGACCGCGCTTGACCGCGCGCCAGACCACCTTGAGCGTCGTGCTCGCATCGATGGCCATGCCCGAATCGATCGAGACCCGAGCCTCGGGCAACCCGGCCGCGACCGGCGGCACGATCACGGCCGACTGGATGCCGGGGCGCGTGCGCACGGAAAACCGACCGTTCCCATCGCTGATCCCGACGGTGGAGGGGCGCATCCCCGCGCGCAGAACGACGCGCGCGCCGGCGACGGGCGCGCCGTCACCGTCGAGAATCGTGCCATCCACATATGTTCCCGGGTCCACGGACAGCGTGGGCACCTGGACCGCGCTGGCGGTGAAGACCACCGGCGCTAGATCACCGTCGGGAACGATCAACACGTCGTAGGCGCCGGGCGAAAGGAGATATGCGTCCACCGGACCATTCGCCGTGTACCCGTCAACCGTCACCCCGGACGACAGCAGGCTGACCCGCACGTAGGCGGAGATGAAATGCTGGTTGGTGTCCTGGGGCGCGACGCTGAACTTCGTGCCCCGCAACAGGTTGATGTCTGGAACCACCGGATTGCCCGGGTCCAGCGTCACGCGCGTCTCCTGCACCGGGATCCCGAGGCCCAGGGAGTTGGGCGGGGTCACGCGGAACAGATACGACGCCGGCCCCGGGGCGTTCACGGTGACCACGGTATCGGCCAGACAGCGCAGGCCGGTATCCACGTCGACCGAGACCTTGTATTGCCCCTTGTTGGCCACCGGAAACTCGATCGTCGAGAACCGCGCCTCGGTGGGATCGCTGATCACGGTCGGGACGATCATGTCGACGTTCTGCCCGAAATACTTCACGGTCCATTTCCAGTTCGGCGCGTGACTGCCGGTCGACCCATACAGATCCGCGCGCATCCGGAGCTTGCTATTGGGGCCCGAGACGAGGTTGTCGGGCATCTGGGGGGTATTGAGCATCTGCGGCGCCACCAACGAGATCACCACCGAACACGCCGGAGGCCCGGCCGAGCCACCCGAGCCCGCCGAAAAGCCGCCGCCTCCCGAGAGACCGCCCGAGCCCACGCTACCACCCGACGCGGCGATGGCCCCGCCGGAGCCATAAGAGCCGCCCGAGCCGGCGCTGGTTGAACCTCCCGAAGCGGCGTTGGCATCGCGGCCCGACGCATCGGCGGTGCTGGCATCTGTCCCCGTAGAATGGTAGCTGGCGGAACTGGATCCTCCGCACGCGCCCGTTGCGCACACGAGCGCCACCCAGCAGCCGCGCACCAGGTGGCAATGGCTCCAGCGATCGGTCATCGATACTGAATCCGCCAGGTCATGCGCTGGTTGCAAGCCGACTGGGCGTTGATTTCGCCGCAGATATCCTTGTCCCCGCACGCCTGCAGGATGGCCTTGATTGCCTCCGCGTTGCGATCGGCAATCTCGACGCGAACGACGATCTCTTGACCCGATGCGAACTCGGATCCGTGCACCGTCAGCTGGGCCACGTCGTTGCCCAGGGGTTGCAGCGGCCCGGACGCCAGCCCCTTGAACCAATTGAAATGTATCGCTCCCGACGGCGGATAGGGATCGCCGTCGTCGTCGACCTTCCTCACCGAGAAGTTCTGGTCGTCATCGGCATTCGCGCCCGACACCACGGGACTGAGGGGATCGACCGATGCCAGGCAGGGAAGCTGATCCCGCGCGACCGTGAGCTCGCGCGTGACGGTGAAGGGCGGCACGAGCGCCGCGTCCGGGTTCACGTAGCCGTCCTGGACCATCAGTTGAACGAGGTAGGTGCCTTCGATGTCGGGGACAAAACACCACGACGAGGTTGTTTCGCGGCTCGAACAGGTCGTTCCGGCCAACGCCCCGGTCGCCAGACCCGAGCCGGCCGCGCGCCTCACGAGCGACCACTCGAACTTCAGCCGACCCAGATCACCCGGATCGGCGTCGGTCGAATCATCGCCGGACAGCTCGATTTCCGCGTAGCGAGGAATGCCCGACGCGCCGTTGACCATGTGGGGCTTCACCACGCGGATGTTGGCGCTCGGTAGGTGGTTGAGCGGATTCACCGGAAGGATCGCCGGCTCGACCGCGCCGTGGCGATCCGTGGCAAATGCCCAGATGCAAAATGGCTGGTCCGTCTCCGCGGCGGCGACGGTGTAGCTCTGTTGCGGCACCGGATCGTACGGCGGCCAGCGGCTGGGATCCCGGTAGTCGTTCGAACCAACCGGGCATGGGTTGCACGGCCCACCGCCCAAGGGGGATGCGATGGGACAACCCACGGTGTGGGCCCAGGCCAACGACACCGCGTCGCCGTTGGGGTCGGACACGCTGGCGGTGAAGGTGGCCGGCAGATTCCGCCAGACCGGGCCGGCGGGGATGATTTGGGCGAAACGCGGCGGCATGTTGATGGGATCGGTGTAGAGGCAGCCCCCGCCGCAAACCGGAGCGGAAATCGCGATCAGCAGGCCCAGGCGGGCGCGATGACGGGCGAAATGACGGACGCTGGTTCGACTCAAGAGCAACCAATGGGCCAAGTGAAACCTCACGAACATGACCAGCCGGCGGCCCCAGAAAACCCCGCCGCCCGACGCGGAATTCGCAATCGGACAATGTTGTCGCGTTCCGGGCGTCAAAGCAAAGCCGCGAGGCAATCCCAAGGCATTCCCCTTCCTACTTCGGGTCGCCCGCTCCGCCAACGCGCCCGGTCGTCGCATCGGCCACGAAGGCAGCGATGGCCTGCTGAACGCGCGCGTCGGACACCGCCTGCGCGTCGGGCGGCGCCGGCGCTTGCGGTGCGGCCCGTCCAGCGGCGCGCGTCACGCGGCCCCGAGGTACCTCCAACGAATGGTTGCCGCCCTGCACGATCAGCAACCGGCTTGGCGCGGCCATACGTTCGCGCACAGCGGCGAGCGCATCTAGCGGGCAAAGCGGATCGCGAGTGCCCTGGACGAACAGGATCGGGGTCCGCAACGCCAGCAAGACCTCGTCGCGGAGCGCGCCCGACGTGCCCCGCAGCGGGTATCCCAGACACACCACGGCGTCGACCGGTTCTTCGAGGGCAACGTGGCAGCCCACCCGACCGCCCATCGATTTTCCGACCAGTAGAGTGGTGGTCGCGGCCGGGTGCCGCGCGCGCGCGTCGGCGAGTGCCCGGCGGTGCGCCGCGATCAGGACGGGCAACTTGTCGGGCGCCTTGCGACCGGCCAGCCGGTAGGGATAGTCGAGCGTCTCCACGGCCCCCAGCGGAGCCAGGCGTTCGCGCCACGCGATCATCCACGCCGAAGCGCTGCCCGCGCCCGCCCCCGGGGCAAATACGACAATAGCCGGTCCCGTCATCAAGCCATCGTCCTGTGCGCGCGCGTCCCCACCGTCGCCATCATAGGTGCCGCATCGGTGGCGCATCAATTTCCCGCCGCGACAATCCCGGATTCTCAAAAAACTGACTGTGTCGACCGCCAAAATGTCTGCGCTGGCCGCGCTGGATCAGGACGCATCCATTCCGTGGGGGGGTGGCACGAGGGATGCTGGGAGGGATACTGGAGCGTAAGACAAACCACGCCTTCCAACTACGGAGACCCATGTCGACCACAAAGATTCTCTTCGGTTTCGCCTCGGCCGTTGCCATCGTGCTCGGCGCACCTGCATTTGCCAGCGCCCAGAGCTGCGCGTCGAACGCCGATTGCGCCAAGGGCACCACGTGCCAGGTGTCCGGGGTCTCCGGGACCACCCCGGCGCCTTCGGCGCCCCCGTGCGCGACAGGCAGCAAGTGTGATGTCGCGCCCCTTCCTCCCACTCCGACTCCAGCACCCGTGGTCATGACCTGTCAGCCAGCCCCCTGCCAGACGAGCGCTGACTGCGGCTCGGACATGGTCTGTCATTCCGAAACCAGCGAGACCTGTACCGGCAGCGGTGGGGCCGCGGTGCGTTGCGCCCCCGACGCGGTTTGCCCGGTGGTCCCGCCGCCACCGCCGCCGGTTTGTACGCAGACAACCATATCGGCCTGTGTCTACAAGTGGCAGCTGCCCTGCAACACCGACAGCGACTGCGGCACCAGTTTCGTCTGCATGCCGTCGGTCATTGGTTCGTGCGCCGGCTCCGGCAGCAGTGGCGGAGGTGTCGGCGTGGCCGCGGGCGGTGGAACCTCCTCGTCGCCAGGCACGGGCGGAGCGGCGTCGTCCGGCAAGGCAGATCCCACCGAAGTGCCTCCGTCCAGTAGCGACGGTGGAGCCGCCGCGATGGAGATGTGCACGACGACGTCTTCGTTCCCTGGCTACTGCCAGCCCAAGGCGACCACCTGCAATGTCGATTCGGATTGTCCCTCGGCCTGGACGTGCATCTCCGTCACGACCGCCGGCGGTATCGATGTTGGTGGCCCCGTTACCGGAGGTTCGACCCCCAGCAGCAACGCGGCCGGCCCGGCGGTCGATGGCGGCGCCAGCGGAGGAGCGCCCAAGAGCATCCCGACCACCGTGACCAAGCTCTGCCAGTCGCCCCTGTCGTTTCCAGTCCGAGGCGACTCCAAGAATTCAGGTTCCACTGATCCGGTTGCGACAGGCAGCGGAAGTGGCCCGGGCTCCGCAACCGCCGGCGGGGGCCCCGCGGGGACGCCCGGCAATGAGTTGTCGACGGGGAGCAAACCACCGGCGACACCTTCCTCGGC
>PMNO01000088.1:0-9364 GCA_003161835.1 Myxococcales bacterium
CGACCATGAGCGAATCGCTGCGCGTGCAGAAGGCCTACGCGGCGCTCGAGGTGAAACCCGGCGCCGATTTCGCAACCGTGCGCCAAGCGTACCGGACGCTCATGCGAAAATACCATCCCGACCACCACACCGAATCGCCGGCCAAGCAGCGTGCCGCCAACGAAGTGGCCCAGCGACTGACCGAGGCGTACAAGCTGCTTGAAAAGAGGCTGCGAACCTAGCGCGGTGCGCGGCGTTTGCCTTGCGCCGACACCGGTGAGGTGACAGCGCGCCGGTGCGCCGCTATGCTGGCCGGTCACCGTGCAAGGCGATCAACCGACGGCTGCGGCGGCGGACATCGCGGGACTACCGCCCCCCGGAACCGGCGAACCAACAAAGGAGGCTGACGCTCCCGTGCCCACTGTCGTGCACGAGGAGCAGAACCTCTTGCGGATCGTGATGACCAAGCTGGACGCAGCGCCGCGGCGCGCGCGGGCGGCGGTGGACGATCTCGGTTCGATGATTGAACTCCGCGATGCGCTGGCCGAAGCCAAACCGGATGATCAGGGTTCCATCCTGGAGCAGATGCACCGCATCGAGGCTCTGTCCCGTCAACGAGGAAAGGGAGAATCACCGCCGGTCGATCGCAAGTCGCCGTATTTTGGTCATCTCCGCCTCGAGGAAAACGGACGGCGGCGCGACGTGCTCATCGGCGCGCGCAGCTTCGTCGAGCCCGGCGGCGGCGTGCAGATCGTGGACTGGCGAAACGCCCCGGTATCACGCCTGTTTTATCGCTACGAAGAGGGCGACGGGTATGAAGAACGCATGGGCGATCGGGTGGTCGAGGGCGAGATCCTGGCCCGCCGCACGGTGGCCATCGTCGATTCCGAATTGCGCCGGGTAGGCACGCCGCAAGGCACCTTCGCGCGCGACCGGACCAGCGGAACCTGGCGTGAAATAGGGACCTCGCAGGCCAGACTGTCCGTGGCGCGCGACGGCACGGCGACCCTGACACCCGCTGCATCGGCCCCTGGCGAAAACCGGCCCGGAGCGGTGATCGGTGTGCCCGGCCTCCCGCCACCAGTTCGAGGGCGCCTGGGCATGGACGAGACCGGAGCGCGCCGCGCCGACCGCCATCTCCCCGCCATCGCCGCTCTCATCGATCCGCGCCAGTTCGAGCTGGTCACCCGGCCGACGTCGGGTCTGATCGCGGTGCAGGGCTCTGCCGGCAGCGGCAAGACCACCATTGGCCTGCACAGAATCGCGTACCTCGCGTTCGCCGACCCTCAGCGCTTCCGCGCCGACCGCATGTTGGTGGTCGTCTATCAGCGCGCGTTGGCCAACTACGTCTCGCGCGTTCTGCCTTCTCTCGACGTCCCCGGCGTGCCCGTGCGCACCTTCCTGGATTGGTCTGGTGACGTGCGGCGCGCGACGCTGCCGACCCTGCAAGCGCCGCTCTGTGATGACACGCCGCCGATCGTCATGCGGGTCAAGGCGCATGGCGCGATGTTGAAGATTTTGGCGGATAGGCAAGCCGAGATCGCGGATTGGTGCCGGGGCGAGCTGCGCCGCGAGCTCACCGATCGGTCCAATGCCGATGAGGTCCTGGTGTTTTGGGACAAGACCGCCGTCCAGGCGGGATTCACCGGGCCAGCGGGGAGCGCCCGCCCGCAACGACCAACGCCCATCGATCAGCGCGTGACGGCGCTGGCCAGGTGGATCAAGGAAACCAACCCCATCGATCCCGCCACCCGCAACGCCGTGGAGAACGCGGGACGTCGCATGCGTGCCCGCTCGCGCGATGTGGTGGGTGAATGGGCGTCCTTTTTGACCGATCGGTCGGCGCTGGCTGCTGGCTTCGACGCCCACGCGCAGGGAACCTTCTCGGTGGGCCAGCTGGATGACGTGTACCGGTGGTGCGTCGAGCGCGACCGGCTCCGGACCGGCGGCCGGAATCCCGACGACGATGCCGAGCCCTATGCGCTCGATCCGGAGGACGACGCGCTGCTCTTGCGCATCCATCAAATTCAGCGCGGTCCGTTGACCGGCCCCCGGGGACCGCTGGTCATCGAGCACCTGATGGTGGACGAGGTTCAGGACTTTTCCCCGGTGGAGCTGGCGGTGTTGCTGGAAACGACGACCAGCCAGCGGTCGGTCACGCTCGCTGGTGACGTCGCGCAGGCGATCGCGCCCGAACACGGGTTTTCCAGCTGGTCGCGGATGCTGGACGATCTCGGAATCCCGCACGAACGGGTCGAGCCCTTGCGCGTGTCGTATCGGTCCACCCGGCAGATCGTAGATGCCGCCGAGCACGTGCTCGGTCCGCTGATGGGTGACGTGCGGCCCGTCGCGCCGCGCACGGGAGCGCCCGTAGAATCGTTTGGATTCGGCTCGGCGGGCGAGGCGACGGAGTTTCTATCGCACGCCCTCGTGGAGTTGATGCGCGCCGAGCCAACCGCGTCGGTGGCACTGGTCGCGCGTCATCCGGAGCAGGCCAGGCTCTACTACGAGGCCCTTTCGGAGATTGAGATTCCGTCGCTGCGCATCGTCGCTGATCAGGACTTCCCGTTCACCGCCGGCATCGACATCACCGATGTTCGCCAGACAAAGGGCCTGGAATTCGACATCGTCATTCTTCTCGAGGTCACGGACTCGTCCTACCCGGTGTCCGAAGACGCCCGCCGGCTGTTGCACGTCGCCATGACCCGAGCCGCGCATCAGCTGTGGATCACCTATACCGGCACGCCCTCGGCCCTGTTGCCGGAAGCCCTGCGCGGATAGCTTCAGGACGCCGTCTGGAAGAATCGGTTCAGCGCCCAGACATCCCGCGCGCGCAAGCCCTGAAAGCGAATCCCGATCCCGATCTCGCTGCTACCGGGAGTGTTCACAATCCAGCGGACATCGCCCGGAACTTCGACGGCTTCCGGCTGGGTGGGGATGTGAAAACGCAAAGTGACCACGGCCCCAATGGGCAGTGCGTTCCGGCCCTCAAAATACATTCCACCCAAGGACACATTTCGACTGCGGCCAACCTGCTCCTCGCCCTCGCACGAAACCTCCACGCTCAGTTGCCTATCGTAGCGGGGGTCTATTCTTCGAAAATGCTCTGCCAAGGTGCCTCTTATGCGCGGGGCGGAGTTACTCTAAATAAGAGGCTTATCATAGCGCAAAATGCGGCGAGCAAGGAAAGGAAGGGGCCCCGAGGAGGCCTCAAGCCATCGGACCGCCAGGGAGGAAACGAGCCTGTGCCAGGTCGCTGACCGCTTACTTCTGGGGAACGGCCGGCCGCGTCTCGCGAACGGCTGGTCGCGATGTGCGCAGCTGCTGTAGTCGTTTGAANNCGCGCGCCGCTCCGTCGCTATGGCTGCAGGCGAGGATGTTTCCGGCCGCTCGCCGGACGGAAGCAGAGGCATGTCCTCCCCCAACCGGTCCGAGGGACTGCTGGTATTGGTGGCATTTGGGGGGGCGGCTTTGGCCGAGTTAGGTGTCGCATGGTCCTGGGCCCGGGCCGCGCGCACCTGCGTGGCGAGGGGGTGGCGATCGTGGGCAAGCCAAAAACGGTAGACCCGTTCCGCTCGGGCGATGCTGATGCCGGTATCGGCCACCAGGTCGACGACGGTCGGCGCGCTCTTGGGATCTGGGGCGACCCCGAGGACATCCGGGCCGCCCCTCAGATGCGCGATCAGGGCGGCATCCGACCAGCCCCCGATGGCCGGTGCCGCGACACCCCGAGACCGACCGCGACTCCTGCGCCCTCCCACCGACGACGATGGCAGGGTTGGCGCGGCCGCGCCTCCACCGGCCAGCAGCATGACCTGGGAACGGGGATACCACGCCTGTCCCATCTCGCCGTGCACCGGGCGCAGGCGGCCCGCTTTCTCGAGCTGCCTGACCTTGAAGTCGCTCGCGAAACCCAACATCGCGGCTGCCTCGCGACGGGACAGGTGGTCCTCAAACCCTGGCGGGGGCCCGGCTTTGCGTTCGCCCTTTTCCCCGCGTGTCCCCAAGGCTGCAACCAACCGTACCTCCAACCCCTTGGAAGGTCAAACCATCAGGCAGATATCGGGCCGATAATCGCTCTGATGCATCATTGTATAAGACCATAATATCAAATACTTATAGCTGATATGTCTGAGTCTGTGTTTATAGGCGCGAGATGCAGGTGGCCGAATCTCCCGAAGGTTGCGCAGGTGCCGGGGCCCAGCTCTGATACTTGTAGGTCGACGCGAAGTTCTTGTCCCAGCATTCCAGCCCCGTGGCTCCGGTCCCAGCCCCCGCCACAACCGACAGGTCCTCGCGGCCCTGGCCGGTGCCGAGCCAGCGGCTGTCAATCGAGAACGTGGCGCTTCCGACCAGGCCGTCGGCGGAGTTCGAGAGCCACGAAAAGTGCATCGAGCCGTCGCCGTTTTCCGAGCCGGCGTACGCGTAGGTCGCCGTGACCGCGTCCGAGTCCGGCGGCACGGGCGGCACATTTACGAAGACCATCTTCACGGTGCGGGGCCAGGTGCGCGCCTCATAGTCGATAGTCAGGCTGATCAGCTTTTCGAGCCCCTCCAAGATCAGGCCCGCGGTGCGCGCCTCCTGCAGGGTGACCACCAGGTGCCCGGCCCCCATTCCCACGCCGCCCGCGGCGTAGGTGGTCCCGCCGATGATGCGGGTCGCGGGACCTCCGGACGATAGAGCGACCCCGGGGGGCGGAATCATCACCAGATCGTAGTCAAACTGAGGAGCGGCGGGGTTGGCCTTTGACATGCGAAATTCGATCCGCCAACCGGGGTGCTCGTCGGCGGGAAAGGGTCCCCAGATGCGCGTATTCCCATCGCGCTCGGTCGGGTAGTTGGTGCGAATCTGGTCAAAGAACGACAAGAAGGCGTCGCCGACGTTGTTCAGGTCGCGCGTCACCTGGAACGCGCGCTGCCAGCCCTCCGCCGAGTCCGCGCTGGTCAAACTGGATTGGCGCGGAACGTCGACCGCCAGCTCTGCGTGTGCCGGGATCGCGTTCATGAATTCGAGATCTTCGTTCGAGTAGTTGCCACACCCGGCGGCGGCCGCGGCCCACAGGGCCAGCCCGTAACTCATCGCCGCGCGAAGAATCCATTGGCGTCCTGTCTGCGCTGCCGTTGGGNNCGCGCGCCAGCGACGAGCCCAGGCGACAGGGTGGCGAAGAACTGATCCGGCAGCGCCTGGTCGTCGAATTTTCGCGACATCACCAAGAGGGCCAGCCGCGCGCCGACAAACGGGCTCACGAGTCCCCACCCACGCCGCCGCCATTCGCTGATGAGCGATGATGCCGCCGAAATCTCGCTGAAACGGAAGGGCAGAGCGGCCGTAGCGGGCAACGCGACCGCGGCGTGGGCGCCCCCGGTGGCAATATCGAACCCCCAGACCCAATCCCGCCGAAAGAAATCGCGNNGACTGATAGCCCGCGCCCGCGCCCACGCTCCAGTGGCTGGCCAGGAGGGGCTCGCGGGAGGCCCCCTTGACGGGATCATCCGAGAACGGCGCGTCCCGCAGCATCGGCTCGACCAGCGCCACCAACTGTCCGCGCGGGACGTCGACCTCGCCGATCCGCAACCGATCGGACAGGCGACGTTTCACGCGATACCGGCCCGGGGCGAGCGCAATGCGCCGAGCGGTGCCGTCGATCTTCACGATCTCGGCGGAGACCGCGCCCCTCTCGTCAACCAGGAAATACGTGCCCGCGGGCGCGTCCGCCGGAAACATCAAGCCTTCGCGCCGCGCGACGATGTCGGTCAGGACGAGATCCCCGTTGCCGGCCAGGTCGTAGCTGAACGTGGGATGCTGGGTCCCCGCGGCGCTGTCCGCCGTGTCGGCGACGGTCCGATCGTAGGCGTAGGCGTAGGCCTCGGACAGGGTCACCCGGCCGTCTTGGGACTTGTCGGCCGCGCCCAGGAGCCCCGATACGAGGTGGTGCGAGAAGTAGCTGCCGCCGATCTGATCCGATTCCTGCGAATCCTCGTCGGCCGAGCTCGAGGTCAAGACCACCGTCCCGCGCGCGTCGCGCGATCCCCGCGTGTCCACTTCGAAGGCTGGAGCCCGGCGCGCGCCCTTGGTCCGGGTCAGCGTCCCCGACTGGCACGAATCGAAGATGCCGATGCGCACGTCGAACGACGCCCCGCCCAGGCGTGCCTTCAGTGATTCCATGGGCAGCCGCGAGTCGCCCAACCGCAAGTCTCCGTCCTTCGCGTGACCCGAGTAGTAGACGAAGACGACCGTCCTGTCCCCGTGAACGCGGGCCTCGCGCGCGCGCGATTCCACCCCGTCAAGAGCACGCAGAAATCCGGGTGCGTCTCCATCCAACAGCAACGCAGCGTCTTGCGGCAACACCCCGCCCAGGCGGGTGAGGATTTCCCAGAGCTTGCGCGCGTCGTCCTTCGCGTGCAGCAAGGGACGTGTGTCCGGCCCGCCCCGGTCATTCCCGGCGATGATCGCGAACCTTCGCAGGCCCTCGGCGCGCGCGATTCCCCCCGGCTCTCCGAAGCCCGGGATGAGGCTGCCGCCGGCCAGCCCAACGAAGCCGAGGACGGTCGCGCAGGCTACCCTCATCCGCCCGTGCGCAGGGCAACGGCGCTCTGAACGGGAATCGACACGCATCTGGGGAGCTCGACGAGCGGTTACGGTTTCAGGAAAGTCCGGTAAAATTGTTCCCCGCGCACCGCCAAGGGCGGCAGTTTCTCCAGGTTCCCGCCCGCCGCGCGGAAGGCGTCCGCGACGGCGCGGCGCACACTATCCAGTTCCAGGGGCTCGTCGGTGAGCAGGACGACCAGACGCTCCTTGCCGGGGCCCGTGAGCTCCAGGCTGTCGGGCAAGTATTGCATGCGCCCCCCCCGAGGTAGGGGCATGCTGGTTCCGACCTCGGGATAAAGCGGTGTGACGCTACCTCGGTCGTCAATCGCGATGGCGAAGAGGAACCCGTGCGCGCCGGGCTGCACGCCGACCCGCAGGCGCTCGCCCACGGTCAAGGGTTCGGGCGCGCCCGCGACCGCCGTTCGCTGCGGGCCCTGATCATCTGCGGCGGCCACCCGCACAGTGATGGCGGCATGCGGAATGCCGCCCTTCAGCCGGTTCAGTCCGTCCGCCCGGTCCCACGCCGCGGTCTGCAGATGTCGCTGGCGGGCGCTTTCGAACAGGGGCCGCACCCCCACGACCAACGCCAACCCGGCCGCCAACGATCCCACGCTCATGATGGTCACGAACGAGCGCGTGCTGGCCGGGCGGCGCCACCAGGACCTCCCGCCGGTCCCGCCGGGAACCCGGGCCGCGCGCTCCACACCAGCGGCGAATCGATCGAACGAGATCCGATCTTCGAAGGACCGTTGTTCCTCCGCAAGCGCCGCCAGGCGACGACCGCACTCCACGCAGGTTGCCGCGTGGGCCGCCACCGCCGCATGTTCGGGGCCGAGTGCCTCGTTCGAGAAGAATCGGCGCAGCTTGAGATCGCCCACGTGGGCATCACCCCGGCGTGGTCCCCCGATGCTGGTTTCGGCGCTATCAGTCATCGTGGCCTCCTGCTTGCCGCGTGCTTTCTTGGCGCGCGGCGCCCTGGGCGGCGAAGGCCGCCAGCCGCTTGCGTACCGTGGGCACCGATCGCCCCAGGGACGCCGCGACCTCTTCCAGGGTCATCTCATCGACGTAGTAGTGAATGGCGGCCGCCTGCGTTTCAATGTCCACCCCCACCAACAACTGCCGCACGGCCTCCCGGTTCTCGAACAGCTTGGGACCTTCGGCCGAGCCGTGGCGCTGGGCGCGATCGGCACGTCCCAGTTCCTCGTCTTCGTAGGTCTGGCGCCAAGGGGCACGCTCCGACCGCAATAGATTGAGGCAGTGGTTGGTGGCGATCTTCGTGAGCCAGGTCAGAGGCGACGCCTCGGCGCGAAATCCAGCAACGTTGACCAGCGCCTTGGCAAAGACATCCTGCATCGCATCCTCCGCTTTCGCCGGGTCTCGGAGCAAGTAGCGACAGCGACCGTACACGCTCCCTCCGTACAGACTGTAGAGCTCGTGCAGTCGGGCGGTATCGGACCCGGTGGGTTTCTCCCCGGCGGGCCCGGCCGCCGCGCCACCGGACGCGCGGCCGCCCACGATCACTTTCAATTCATGCGGGCCAGTGGCCATCGGACTCAGCTTAGAACATCGCGTAGTCGGCCGGGGAGAACACGCACTCCGTTTGCTGCCCCCACATCTTGGCCGGATCACCATAGCTGTTGGTCTGATAGACGCTCCGGAATCCGAGATCGCCCGTGCCCCAGCATTCGTTCGCGGTCGCCTCGGTGGCTCCCAGATCGCCACCGACCACCTTGATGTCGGCCCGCCCGGCGCCGTTTTCCTGCCACCGGCTGCGCACGGTCATGGTCTCCAGGGCCGCGGTGGTGGCAATCGCATCCTTGCTCAGGGTGAACGAAAAATTTCCGCCCATCCCCAGGGTCGCGCCATAGGCATATTGCGCGTCGATGAGCATGCCGGTGTCCTCGTCCCGCACCTGGGTAAACCGCGCCGAGATTGTGACCTCGTCGATCGGCGATGGCCGGCTGTACGTGAAGGTAGCCTTGCCCACATTATCGTCGTGCTCGGGCAACTTCTGGGCTGCGTCCCAGTCGAGCGTGAAGTCACCGTGACCGTAGGCGGGCAGATTCGCGCGCCGGTGCGCGCCCGGATTGGCGACCGTGTGATGGCCCGACAGCACGCTCAAGAACATGCTGTCGGCCGTGCCGCGGGGCTTGGCGTCGAACACGTAGTCGAAGGCTCCAGCGCTCACGCGGTTGACGGTCAGACGCCAGGTGTTCTGGCGCAGGGGCTCGGAATAGGGTCCCCAAACCGCGACGTCGGCAGCGACGGATGATGGCGGAAATTCGGTGATGGTTTTCACCAGGGTCAGCACAGAGGCAGTGGCGTCGTTCACCATGCCGGTGATATCGCGCGTCAGCTTGTAGGAATCGGCGAGCTGGCCGAGCAGCGCGGCACGCACCTCCGTGACCGCGCCCGCGGTCAGGGCCTGCTGCTGCGTCGTCGTCGTCGCGCCACCTGGGACCACCATCGCGACGTCCTCGTGATACGGGACGCCCTCGCGGAATAGGTCGGCATCGTCGGCCTTGCCACACCCGCCTACGGCGGAGGGCAGGCCAATCGCGAGTATCAGAACCCCACCCGGCACAAGCGCACTACCGCGGGTTCTCGTTGAGATCTTCGGAAACAGGGCTATGGACATCATCGGTCTCCTTTGTCGCCATATGTCGTCGTTTCAAGCTCACTGCCTTAGACACGGCAGACTCGGAAATCACAAAGGTCGAATGTGTGAACTAACGAAGCGAGCCTTTTGAAGGGCGACTGCGGTAGCCTTTCCAAGGACCGGGAGGTGCGGCTTCGC
>PMNO01000088.1:9471-9676 GCA_003161835.1 Myxococcales bacterium
AGACGCCGGAGCGGCGACCGCCGCCTTCGGCTCGGATGCGCGCGGGGCCGGGTGAATTGGCGCCGCCTGCCGCTGTGTCGACGCGGGGGATGGCAACGGGACGACCCGAGGTGGCTGCGGGCCAGGCCCAGCTGCGGAAGGTATGCCTGTTGGAGCGACGGCGCGCGCCGGCTGCTTTTCGACCGCCGCTGCCGATTCCAGCGCC
>PMNO01000666.1 GCA_003161835.1 Myxococcales bacterium
GACGTCATATACGCAAGGTTCGTGACGTTGTTGGCGAACATGCTGATACGCGCTTTTCCGCTGGGGCGGGTGTAGCCAATACCCAAATCCAGGCGCGTATAGGCCGGAACGTTGTCGCTCAGCTGCGGGTTGATGTTCCCGAACACATCTTTGCCCTTACCGTTGAACACCGTCATGAAGTATTCGCTGCGGCTCTGCGCAGTTGCAATCCAATCGAACCACCCCACCCGCGTCTGGATGTTCTGCGACACTGAGTAGTTCAACGTCACGCGGGGCGCCCGAGGCAAGGTCTTGCCCTTGACGTTGACCTTGTCGCTGGCCTGGCCCGTCGGTCCAAAAGCCTGGCGGTTGTCGAAGATCTCGCCGGAATCGAACTTGGCGTCCATGAGCAAACCGGCGACGCTCACCATGAGCCCGAAGGGCAAACGATAGGCCCCGTCGAAGTCGAGACCCAAGATGTGGGACTTTCCGGCGTTTACGCGGACGGCCGAACCCGGAGGAGGCGTCATGGGATCCGGTGCGGGACCCGTCGCCTGGATAATCTGGAAGATCTGGTCACGATACAGATACAGGAAGGCCGCCGCGTTGATACGCAATTTGTGATCGAACAGTTCGTTCTTGCTGCCGGCCTCTATCGCGTAGAGGCTTTCAGGCTTGTACGTCGGCGCAATATTGGTGGTAATTCCGTTGATCGTATAGTTGATGTTGTCGTTGAAACCACCAGATGAGTGCCCGGTCGTCAGATTCACGTACAGCATCTGATCCGGATTCAGGTCCATGTCACCGCCCACGCGGAAGTCCAAGAAGGTCTTCTCGTACTTTCCAAACTGGGGGCTGATCGCCCCTGGATCGAGGGCGCCTATGCCGGCTGGCGACAGCCGTCCCCCGACCGTGTCGCGTATGCCGAAGCTCGTGACGCCGTTCAAGAAGAGTGCGTTGGGATCGTACGCCTGGCCCGGGGTCACGTACATCGTGCGCCCTTCCAGATTGGGCTGAAAACCCTCGGTACCGTATCGAAAGTTCGGCTGGCCGTTGGGGGCAGCGTTGTTGATTATCCAAACAGCTCCCAGACCAGTGCGCTCCTTGGTTTCGCGGGTGAAGCGGAGGCCGCCGGTGCCGCGCAACCACTTGAAGATATCAAAGACGCCGTCGAAATAGCCGGCCTGAGACGAGCCTTTGACGTTTGGCATGTTGAATTCCACGCCGGCGAAACCGTTGGAGTTGTCGGCGGCTTGCAGAAGCGTCACCTGCTGTTTTTCGTTGAACGCAAATCCACCCAACGTCCAACGGAAGCGCGCGGTCTCGGCGGCCATGATCCGCAGCTCGTGCACCTGCGATTGCGAGGCGCTGAACCAATAATTCGTTGTCCAGTTGTCCAGGTCGGTGTTGGTGTACTGCTTGCCCGGAAATGCCACGCCCAGACTTCCGCCGGTTACCTGGTGATAGGTGAGATTGCGGTACCCGCCGATATAGNNTTCAACACCAAGGGGCCCAACTTCGCCGAGATGTCGCCGTTCAGGCCCCAGTGCGTCAACTTCTGAAAAGGCTGCGGTCCCCGCATGACCACGCTGCGCGGATCAGGCACCTCGCTGGGGAGGAGGCCCGCTCGCAGAGCAGGCTCGAAGTTGGTGCCGGTCGAGCTGGTTCCCCCTTCGTGCGTGTAATCGTGTCCCACGTTGACCGTGATGAACGACAACGGTACCCACTTGGCGCTGGCCCGGTAGGCCAAAGTGTCGGCGCTTTCCGCGGGCGTGAGGTTCGTGACAGGACCGCCATTCTTGTAGTACGAGTCGTGGTTTTCTGAGAAAGAAGCGAATCGCAGGGCCAACGTGTCGGTCAGAGGGATGTTGACCATTGCGCGGGTCATCCGCTGCATGTAATTGCCCATCTGAATCGAGCCTTCCGCGCCGAAGAGTCCCAACTTCGGTTTGGCGGTGATGATGTTCAGCGAGCCAGCCGTCGCATTGCGGCCGCGGATCGTTCCTTGCGGGCCGCGGTTCAGCTCGACGCGTTCCAGGTCGAAGAACATGGACCCGACGCCTCGGGGCCGGGGAATGTAAATGCCGTCGACATGCGTGGCTGCTGAAGGATCTCCGAGCTCGGTATTGTTCGTGCTCCCGACGCCACGGATGAAGATCTCCGTGTTGCCTTCCTGGGTCCCGATCTCCAATGAAGGGTTCACCTGCGACAGGTCCCTCACCGACGTCACGCCGACGCGGGTCAGGTCTTCCTCGGTGTAGGCGCTGGCCGAACCCGCGTAGTCCTGAATGTTCTGCTCGCGCCGATCGACGGTGACCTTCACGACGTCGACGGTATTGGGATCGTAGACTTCGGCGTTGCCGCCCGAAGCTGGCGCTGCCGGCGTCAGGAGTTCCGCGGGAATCGCCTCCTCACTCGGCGCCGGGCTCGCTGGCGGAATCGCAGCAGGCACCGCCGGGGCGGCGGCGGGCGCTGGCGCAACGCTTACGGCGGCGGGCGCTGGCGCAGCCTTCACGGCAACGGCTGGCGCAGGGGCCTCTGACTTCCCGGAGGTCGATGCCTTCGACGGGACGGTTTCCACGACGGCGGCCGCCGTCACGCCTCCGACCTTGTGCTTCTTGCTCCGTTTCTGGTTCTCGGCGGCGGTGGCGTCAGCGCTTACGAACATCTGTGCCATCAACATCGACAAACCAAGACCTGCGATACGACCAGTTTTCCGAACAGGGGCGTGTCTGGTGATCATGAAGTCTCCCGGGTGAGCAGTCCTAGAACTCGTCCAGAAAGAGGAAGTCTTTCAGCGTTGCGACAGTGCCCGCGGATCAGCCACCGTCGCCGGTGCCAGCGTCGGCGGCGGGCCGCGCGCGGGTCAGCTGAACAGAAGCAGCCACGACGTGATGCTCCATGATCCCGGCCGTGGTGGTCGCGCTGAGGAACGTCGTGCCAGCTCCATCGAGTGCTTCGACGAGAACGTTGGCGTCTCCGTCTTTCAAACCGTCGAGGGCAATGCGTTTGAAGAAAGACGCGACGATGGCACCGTCGGCGGCCTCCGGCGCGAACGTGATGGTTTTTGGCGCCGCGGAGGGTTGCGACACCGTAACGCGCACATTGGCCACGGCGCCCACGTCAGCCGTCGAGCTGATGGTCAGCGCCAACACTGTGTCGCCGGATGAACAGGCAGACAACGTCGAGATCACGAACGCGAAAAACATTGCGATGCTTCTGCGTGAGTTCAACATGGCGCGCATAGTAGCCACAGCGAAAAGCCGCGCAAGATGTTTTTGCGATTTTAGATGCGTAGCACTCACCCCAAAAACCGGCTCACACTGCATTGCTGTTTTCGTCGGTGGCCGCGCGCGTTCGTTCATCCGTTGATTCGTCGTTGGTTCTTCTTGCGATTGAGACGCGCGATTGTGTATGTACGAGTCGGCCGCCCTTTCTCGAAGAGGCACGCCCCGGCAACTCATGAGTCGATTTGTCTTTCCGAGCAGCCGCCGTCTATCCGCCCTCGTGATTGGGTGTGTGTGCATATTCGGTTGGTTCTCCGGCTGTTCCGAGCTTCGTGGGCGGAGACGAATTCGAGAAGGAAATCGTCTGTACCGATCTGGCAACTACGCCGCCGCCTTGGAGGAGTACNNGGCGCCGCAGGTTCCGCTGCTTTGGCTGAACGAAGGATTGACCTGCCGGCAGATGATGATTTCGGGCGGCAAGAGCTCGGAATCGAAGAGCGAATCCCGACGGGCTGCTGACTGCGCCATCGCCGCGTTCAGGCGACTCACCGACGTTGATCCCCGTGATCCAAGGGGCGATCAGCTTTACGTGCAGACTTTGTTTGATTCAGGAGGCTTCGACATTCTGGAAGCGCGGTACAAGGATCAAGTAACGAAGAGCTCGAGCGATTTGGCGGCCATTAATGGTCTGATTCAGGTCTACACACGAGCAAGTCGTCCGGAATTAGCCCTTGCGAGCTATGAACGAAAGGCCGCGCTGTTGCCGAAGGATTCCCAGGCGCAATATGCGGTCGGTGTCTTTGCGTGGCAGCAACTGTTCCAGCGCGGTGGCGGCCCCGACAAGGCGAGTTTTGATCCGCGTCCTGCCCCCAGCGACACAGCACCAGCGGTGCCGAGGGGCAAGCACAAGCGAAGACGCGCGGCGGTCCCGGAGAAGAGCCCCGGCAAGATCGCACCACCTTTCGCCGTGGGAGATCTGACCGGGACGGCTCGTGTGAAGGTGGCGGAGATCGGGATCAAGTATCTCGAGAATGCTGTTGCCCTGAGACCGGACTATCGGGAGGCCACGATCTATCTGGGCCTTCTCTATCGGCAAAAGTCGATGGCGTATTTTGACGATCCTGCCGCCTGGCAAGTTGCGGTTGACGCCGCCGAGCGCTGGCGGCGAAAGGCCGGAGGCGAACCCAGTCAAGGTTCCGATCCGCATTCGGCGAACTCGTTTGGCGCTGGCCAGAAGGGAACGGCGCCAGCGGCGCCCTGAACCAACCATGGCATTCGATGCGGTGTTGGGTGGCGAACGGCTCGCGCCGACGCGTGTTCGTCGGGTCATGGGCATCATTTCGTTGGCGCTGCACTTGACCGCGCTCGCGGTGGGAGTCGCCTATTCCTTCTGGCACGTCGACGAATTGCCGCTACCCACCGTGGCTGTGACTCTGGCCGGGGGAACGCCTCCACCTCCGCCCCCCCCGCCTCCGGCGAAGCGCCACGCCACCAAGACGAAAACCACCGAGGTCAAGCCGCGCCCGGAGACCCTGGTTCAGCCCAGGCAGGTGAAGGAAGAACCAAAACCTCCCGCCGAGGAGCCGGATGACGACAGCCGAGACGATGGCGAGGAAGGCGGCGTCGCCGGCGGAGTCAAAGGCGGTGTTGTGGGCGCCCCGCTGAATAGCGGCCCCAAGATGTTGCCGCCCCAGGTCGGTGGCAAGCAACTGCTCATCGATCCCAACAGCGACGCGTACAAGGTGCATCTGCCACCACCCCTCGCACGTCAAGGCATGGCGTTCTTCGCCGTGGTGCGGATGTGCGTTTCCGCGGGGGGCGACGTCACCGACGTGAAGATCCTGCGCGGCGCCGATCCGGCCATCGATCCACAGATCCCCGAGGTGCTTCGACGTTGGCGTTATCGCCCCTACACGCTCGATGGAAAGCCCGTTCCCTTTTGTTACATGCTCCGCTACGAGATCTCGGCGCGGTAGTCACCGACGCGCGCCACAACACCACAACAGGAGACAAGAACGACATGGATTTTTCGCTGCTGGGTCTATGGGGCCAGATGGGTCTGGTGGCCAAAACCGTCGTGGTCGTGCTGCTGGGAATGTCGATGTACGCCATCGGCATCGCGCTCGAACGCTTCCTCACCTTTCGGAAAAGCCGCGAGCAATCGCTGGGCTACATCTCCGCCTTGCAGCCCCTCGTATCTGGAGGCGAGCGGCTGGATGAGGCCGTGGCGCTCGAGCGCTCCTGGAAAGACGCCCCGGTCGCGCGGGTGATTGGGCCTGGCATCGCGGATTTCGTTAGAGGCATGGATGAGATTGGCAATACCGCCGCCGATCCCGTGGACGTGGAGCTGCTGATCCACGGCGTGAGCCGATCCATGGAGCGCGCCAAGAAGCGGGAAGTGGCCGGTCTGCAGAAGGGACTGCCGGTGCTGGCCACCATCGCGTCCTCGGCGCCGTTCGTCGGGCTGTTCGGAACGGTGTTCGGCATCATCACGGCATTTCAGCAGATGGCGGACCCCTCCAAGGGCGGCGGGGGCGGATTGGCCTCGGTGTCCGCGGGAATTTCAGAGGCGCTGCTGACGACGGCGGTCGGTCTGGGCGTCGCCATCATGTCGGTGTGGTTGTACAACTTCTTCGTCACCCGACTGGATCAGTTCGCGGCGATCGTCGACGACACGTCCGGAGAAATGGCGGATCGGCTCCTGCAAAGCACGCGCGGCAAAAGCGGCAGGCGGTCGACGTAGCCGTGCCCGTTGGTCCTGGGCGACTGAACGCTCTGCGTGCACTCCGTGCGCTGCGGGGCGAAGATGAACCAAGTGCGCGGCCCGAAGTGCGCGCCGAAATCAATGTCACCCCGTTGGTGGACGTGGTTTTGGTGCTGCTGATCATCTTCATGGTCGTCACTCCTCTCATCGCCAGTGGCATCGCGGTCGATCTGCCGCGAACCAGCCATCACAGTCGAAAGCCCGATGACGGCAAGGATCTGATCATCTCGGTGACGATCGACAAGCGGCTGTACCTGGGATCCACTTTGGTGGGGAACGTGGCCGAGCTGTCACGCACGGTCGCAGACGAACGGCGACGCGTGCCCGACAAGCCTATCTTCTTGAAGGCCGACGCGCGCGCACCATACAGTATCGTGCGCGATGTCATGGAGGCGCTCCACGAGGCGGACGTTCAGGACATTGTCCTTGGTACCGAGGAAAAGGAGCGGCGCTGATGTCCATGGACACTGGAAGGCGCGGAGCCAGGGCGCGCGCGGACATCAATGTCACTCCGTTGATCGATATCGTGCTGGTGTTGCTGATCATCTTCATGGTCCTGACCCCAGCCACGTTGAAGCATCTGACTGCCGTGGTGCCGAAAGAAGCCGATGAGGCAACGCCCCCCCCACCCGCCGATACGTTCGTCCTGGTCGAGTACACGGCGAAGGGCGTGGTCAGCATCAATGGTGAACCCATCGCATTCGAGTCGCTCGGGACGCGACTAGCTGAGCGCCTGCGCTACAACCGGCAGAAGGTGGTTTTTTTCAAGGCCGAGGGCGACGCTGCTTACGGCGACGTCGTGCGCCTGTTGGACTTGGCGCGCGGCTCGGGCGCCGAGACATTGGCCGTCGCCACGAAATAGCTCGCCCGCTCCGGCTCCCGGAAGATCGTCGGCTGATACTTCCCCACTCAGCGGCAAGCCGCCTATCATGCTGAG
>PMNO01000215.1 GCA_003161835.1 Myxococcales bacterium
AGCACGGGCGTGTCCACCGGCGCGGTCTACGGCCTGTGTCAGATGCTGCTGCGGATCGAGCGGGAACATCGTCCGACGCATTTATGCACGGTATTCGATTCCCCGGGCGAGAACTTCCGCCACCGCCTCTACACGGGGTACAAGGCCGACCGCCCCGCCATGCCCCCCGAGTTGGTGGTGCAGCTGGAGCTGGTCCGCCGGGTGATCGNNGTGCCGGAGGTGCTGGAGAAGTTTGGCGTTCTTCCCGAGCGCGTGGGCGACGTCCTGGCGTTGACCGGCGATTCGATCGACAACGTTCCCGGTGTGGCCGGGATCGGTCCCAAGACCGCCGCTGAGCTGATCAATCAGTTCGGATCATTGCCCGCCTTGATGGACCGCGCCACCGAGGTCAAGGGCAAGCGGGGCCAGGCGCTGGTGGCCGCGCNNGGAGCTCCCCGGGATGTCCACCCGTCGGTCGCCGCGCCAGGGAGCGCCCCGAACCTGGGCCTCCGCGCTCCGATCGGCGCGATTCCGACCGAGGGTAGGGGCGATCTCGACGACGGAGGCGCCGCGCTGGCGAGCCCGGCGAACGACCAGGCCCACCCCGCTGGCACCCCCGTTCAGGTCCCGCGCGACGCCGAGATCGTCGCCGACGCGGCTGGGTTGGACGCGCTGGCGCAGGCCCTTGCGGAGGAGGGCCGCTTCGGGCTTGCGGCGTTGTGGGACGGCCCCGGGCCCGTTCACGCCGATATCGTGGGCCTGGCCTTCGCGTTCGCGGGCGGCCGCCGCGCCTACGTACCGCTCGGCCACCGCTACTTGGGCGCGCCCGCTTCCCTGCGGAAAGACGACGCCCTCGCGCGCCTTCGGCCGGTTTTGGCGGAAGCCACGGCGAAGAAGGGCGTTCACGACGCCAAAACGGTGGGCGTCCTGCTGCGGCGTCACGGCGTCGCGCTGGCCGGAGTGGACGCCGACGCCATGCTGGCCGCCTACGTTCTGGACGCCTCGCGAACCAACTACGACATCAACGTCATCTCCGCCGCCGCCGGAATCACCGACGTCGCCCCGCGAACCGTCTGGCTCGGCGCGGGCAAAACCAAGGGAAAAGGGGAGGGGATTGCCGCCCGAGCGTCGTCGGACGTGCCCGTGGAAGAAGCGGGCCGACGTTTGGCGGCGGAGGCCGCCGCGGCGCTGGCGCTCGGGGCCGAACAAACGGCGCGTCTCGCGGCCCGCGGTCTGGAGGGCTTGTATCGCGATCTGGAGCTGCCTCTGGCTGAAGTGCTGTCCAAGATCGAGTGTCGCGGCATCCTCCTCGATAGCGACCACCTGCGTGCGCTCGGACAAGAGGTGGGTCTCTCCCTGCTCCGGCTCGAGACCGAGATTCACGGACTTGCGGGTACGACCTTCAACATCAACTCGAACAAGCAACTGGCGGACGTTCTATTCGGCAAGCTCGGTCTGCCGGTCATTCGCAAGACCAAGACGGGCGCTTCGACCGACGCGGACACCCTGGAAGAGCTGGCGGTGTTGCACCCCGTGCCCGCGAAGATCGTGGAGTATCGGGGCCTCGCGAAGTTGAAGGGTACGTATATCGACGCGCTCCCCGCGCTCGTGAACCCGGACACGGGGCGCTTGCACACCTCGTTCAATCAAGCGGTGGCCGCCACGGGGCGCCTTTCCTCGAGTGATCCCAACCTGCAGAACATCCCGATTCGATCGGAGGTGGGCCGGCGCATTCGACAGGCTTTCATCGCCAAGCGCGGGATGAGTCTGGTTTCCGCCGACTACTCGCAGATCGAGCTGCGGGTCCTGGCCCATTTTTCCCGGGATCCGGCGTTCGTCGACGCCTTCGAGTCGGGCCAGGACATTCATCTGCGCACCGCCGCCGAGGTCTTTGGCGTGGCGCCCGAAGGGGTCAGCGCGGAGCAACGCCGCATCGCCAAGGCCATCAATTTTGGATTGGTGTTTGGCCAGACCGATTTTGGGCTGGCCCAGGCGCTCCGGATCCCGCGTGCCCAGGCGCGGTCCTACATCGAGAGCTATTTCCGCCGCTACGCGGGGGTCCGCGCCTACATGGAACGCGCCATCGCCGACGCGCGCGCCACTGGCGAGGTTACGACCCTGCTCGGGCGTCGCCGCCCGTTGCCAGAGATCCTGTCGTCGCGTGTTCAGGATCGAAACTACGCCGAACGGATCGCACGCAACACACCCATTCAGGGCTCGGCGGCTGATCTGTTGAAGCTGGCCATGATTCGCGTCGACCGGGGGATTGAAGCAGGCGCGGCACCGGCGGCGGGCGCCGAGCTGTTGCTCACCGTTCACGACGAGCTGGTCTTCGAGATCCCCGATGAACAGGTGGCGGCCTTCAGCTCTTGGGTCAAGTTGGAAATGGAATCGGTCTTTTCGCTGAATGTCCCCCTCGTCGTCGAGGTGGCCTCCGGAAGGACATGGGGGGACGCTCACCGCTAGGTGGCCGCGAGCGGCTGCCGCCGGGATACACACGCCTACGCACAGGGGCAGTGCGGCGGAGGGCCGCCCAAGCGATGCGAGCACCGACGGGCGACGAGTTTGGATGTCGCCCGCGCCGCGTCCGCGGGATATGATTGGTGCTTGCTCATGACCCGCGCGCCCCTCGCCCTCCATGCGATGCTGTTCGCGATGCTGTTCGGGGCCGGCGTGTGCAGCGGTTGCCGCCCCCGATCCGCACCGACCGGCTCAGGGACCATGGCGGCCGTGTCAACAGCCGCGATTCCCCCTAGCAGCGTGGCCGCGCTCGGCTCGGAAGAACCCGCGGCGCGCCCCCTGCGTCGCTGCTTCCAGGATCGCCCCACCTGGGCCGATGCGCCTGTGTCGGATCTTCTGGACCGCGCCGGGAGTCTGTTCGACAGAGACGATTTCGGCGGTGCGCTGGCGTGCGCCGAGGAAGCGGCTCGCAGCGCCCCGCGATCAGTCGAGGCGCACCATGATCGCGCCGCCGCCCTCCTGCACCTCGGCCGTCTGGACGAAGCGCGCGACGCCTTGACGCTGGCGATGGCGCTCGACCCCGAAGATCCAGAGACGCTCGAGGCCAGCGCGGATCTCTACATCAACCAGCTTCCCCCATCGGCGGACCGATCGGCGATCGGGCTCGAACAGGCGCGCCGCGGGTATCGTCGCTTGGCGGGGCACGACCGAACGCGTGCGGCACGGCTGGCATTGCTCGAGGGGCAAGCGTTGATCGACCTTGGCCACGCCGAGCAGGCGGTTCGCCGCTTGGACGCGACTCTTGCTCTGGCGCCGACGTCCGCCGCAGCCCGTTACGAGATGGGCGTCGCCGAATTCGAGCTGTGTCGATTCGCTGACGCCCGCCGCACCTTTCAAAAGGTGTTGGCGACAGCGGCCGATCACGCGCATGCGTTGTACCACCTCGGACTGATAGCCGAACGGGAAGGGGACGCGTCGACGGCCGAGAGGTATTTCGCCGAGGCCTCCCGCATCGACCCGTCCGCTTTTCCCCCAGCACCGAATCTTTCGGCCGCGGATTTCGCGGCGCGCGTGAGGTGGGTCGTGGCGGGGCTGCCCGACGACGTCCGCACTGATCTGTCCCAGTCACGCCTGGAGACCGCGGATCTGCCGTCCG
>PMNO01000290.1:0-1916 GCA_003161835.1 Myxococcales bacterium
CGGCCAGCACACCCGGGATGCCGGGCATGGTGGGCGATCCTCAGCTCGGCTGCGCGCTCGCGGGGGACACGCAACGGGGCGGCCGGGATACGCTCGGTTTTGCGGCGCTCGCCGTCGTGGGGTTCGCGTGGCGCCGGCGCGCGCGGCGCCGCTGACGGCGGGCCCGGCCCGGCCGCGCGGTGGCGAGCAGGGGCGGGGTCGATCGCAAAGGCATTTTCGTGTCCGGCGAGCGCGCGGCGCTCAGCGCGCGCCCTCTGCGGGGCTGTGCAGGTAGATGCTGTGGCAGGCCACGCAGGTCTTCGCGACGGTCGCGAATCTGTCCGCGAGCACGCCGTCGGTCTCCTTGCTCACGGCCGCGGCGGNNGCCGCGGCGGCGAGCTCGCGGGCGGCGGTCTGGAGCGAGCTCTCCTCGGCGAAGAACTCCTTGGGTAGCAACCCCTTCAACTTGTCGGCCCCGCCGCCCTCGACGCGCGCGACCACCTCCTCGTCGGCGATGCGGACGGCGAGCGTCGCGATCGTCGGGCGGTCGAGCAGGACGAGCGCCTTGACGAGATTCGACATCGTGTTTCCATGCCTGCCCATCCGGCCACGAACCTCGGCGCGGGTCGCGGCGCTCAGGTTGTCGGGGGCCGGCAGGCGTACCGCAGGCGTTCGCGCCTTGGGACCGGCCTGCGTGGGAACGCCGAGCGCAAGCGAGGCCGTCGAGAGGAGAACACCGAAGACAGCCAGGCGGACGAGACTCGGGAACGCGGTGCGCATGGAGGACTCCGAAGGATGGGGTTGGCTGCGAGTGTCACCGCGATGATGCGGTGGCGGTGGGTGCAGGATAGGCGTCATCGGACTCGACTGTGAAGTGGCGACCTGCTGCGACGGCCTTGACGATGTCCATCGACGATACGATTCCGATCATCCTTTGCTCCTCGTCGAGCACGATGACACGATGGATGTTTCTTTGCACCATCCCGGCCGCCGCCGCGAGCGCCGGATCCTCGGGATAGACGGCGAGGACGTCCGGGTTCATCAGGTCGCCGACGGTCGGCTCGCCCCTGATCCACTGCGATGGCTCGGGGTTGACGAGATCACCCTTGGAAAGGACCCCAATCACGTTGCCCCGACTGTCGCGGACGGGCGCGCCGCCGATGTGCCGCCTGGTCAGGCCCCAGGCGGCCTCCTCCGCGGACGCATCCGCGTCCACGGTGAACACATTTGCCGTCATGATGTCGCGCACTGTCAGCATGTGACCCTCCGGCGACGGGGCTTCTCAACAAACGTGCCAGGGCGTCGGGCGGCGAGCTCCCTCGTTCAGGCGCGCGTGAGTCGTAGTCTGGACGCGCAAATCTTTCCCTCGGCGAGCACGTTGCGCAGGATCTGCGCGTGTTCCCAGTGGAGCCTTGACAGCTCATGAGTCGCTCACCTGGTTCGTGCCTTGCACCGCAGGCCGGCATGTCCAAACCCGATTCGGATCTCAGAGAGGACGTACTGCGAGAGCTGGCCTGGGACGGTCGGATTGGCCAAACCCAGATCGGCGTCCAGGTCACGGGTGGTATCGTCGCCCTCAGTGGAGCTGTCGAAAGCTGGGCGGTGCGAAACGCAGCCGCGGAAGCAGCCCATAGAGTGTCGGGAGTTCACGACGTCGCCAATGATCTGCAAGTGGTCCTCGCAACCGCGGCCACTCCGAGCGACGTGGAGCTCGCCCGCGTCGTCCGCCACGCCCTGCAATGGGACGCCCTGGTCCCTGACGAGCGAATCGACTCCACGGTATCGGCTGCCGTCGTCACTCTCGAGGGGACCGTCGACACCAACTCCCAGCGCGAGGACGCGGAGCGCGCCATCGCTCACCTCAAGGGCGTTCGATCGGTCCGCAATCGGATTCGGATTCATCTCCCCGTCGCCGTCGTCGATGTCGAGCAGTCGAT
>PMNO01000290.1:2017-2751 GCA_003161835.1 Myxococcales bacterium
GAAGTCGTGACCTGTCACGTCGGCGACAGCGTGAACCGAGCCGCGCAGCTGATGTGGGAGCACCGCTGCGGCTGCGTGCCGGTGCTCGACGACAACGAGCGGGTCGTGGGGATCCTGACGGATCGCGACGCCTGCATGGCGGCGTATACTCAGGGAAGGTCGCTGGCGCAGATCCCGGTCGAGACGGCGATGACGTCACCGGTGAAGGCCTGCGAAGCGTCTGCAAAAATCGATGAGGTCCTGCAAGCAATGATGATCAGCCGCGTTCATCGCCTGCTGGTCATGGACGCTGAGGGTCGCCTGGAAGGATTGGTCTCGCTCGATGATATTGCGCGCGCCGCTGCGGCCTGGGACGGCAAGAGTGAGATCGATCTCGANNGGGAAGGAGATGCGCGATCGCTGGAAGCGCCTTGAAAACCAGGTGCACGTGGCGGAGATTCGCGCCGCGGTCGCACGCGCCCCGGAAGCTGCGGCATCGTTCGACGTCGTCATCGAGAGCGTCAGGAAGTTTCGCAGTTCCCTACGGAGGCAGGAGACAACCCAACCTCGCTGAACCGGCTCGTACACTCCCGGCAGGCTGATGGTGGAAGAGGTCCTGGGGCGACGTCGCGACGAAAGCGTCCCGCGCCCATCCGATGGCGTCGACGTAGACGAGACCCGAAAGGGCCGCAGCCACGAGCTTACCCCATGCGGCTGGCCAAGCTGACCGGCCTGGAACGCGACGCGCTCATCAC
>PMNO01000488.1 GCA_003161835.1 Myxococcales bacterium
GTCGGTGTCGCAGTCGGTGTCGGTTGTCCCGCAGCTTTCGCGGGCTTTGCCGACGGGACCGACGCCGCCGCAGCGGCCGCGGGAGAATCGCCGAACAATCCCAGCTGCGCCATGGTCCCGATAACCTCCCTATCCGGGGCTTGCGACTCGCCCGCGCCGCTGGACTAGCGGCCGAGGTCCGCGCTGACCGAGCCCAATATCTGCCGCGTGGTGAGAAGATCGACAATCCGGGCGATCACGTCGTTTTCTGGCTCGGTGCCACGGATACGCAAGTCACAAGCTTCCGCGCTGGTGCCCGCCGGGTCAACCTCGATCACGATGCTGGGCGCATGAGGAATCAGCGCCTGAACCGCGCCAAAATCGCCCAGTCCGATGGCGTTGGTCGTCGACACGACGATGAGGCCCGCGTCCAGAAGCAGGTGCGCCACCTCGCCGAAACGACGCACCAGCTCGGCCTGGGTGGCGTCCACCCAAACCAGATCCTGATCCACGCCCAACAAGACGTTGCTTCCGTCCAGCATGTACACGCTGCGCTCCTGATCGAACAGCGCCTTTTCCAGCGCGCGGGCGTAACGGTGCTTGCCGGTCCCCGCCTTCCCGACGAACATGACCAGCGCCGCGCGGTGGCCTTGCTTCTCGGCCCGCTCGCCGGCGCTGACCGCCCCTTTGACCCAGTTGAAATCCCGACGACGCGCCTCGGCCCGCAGGTCGTCCTGCTGATCCGACACGGCCGCCGTTATGATGCCTCCCCCCGCGACATCGTACCCGTCGACGATCACGAACCGTCCGGTCGCCTCCGAATCCCCTATCAGGTCGAACGCGACGGGGGTACGCGTCTCGAGGATCAGGTCGGCCACGTCGTGGCGGCCCACGTGATCCTTGCCCAGCTGGCCGTCTATCTCGGAGGCGTCGATGACCTTCAGCACCTTGTGAATGCGCACCGGAGTCGCCACCGTGTGCAGTTTCAGCTTGTAGTCTCGCCCCTGGATGAACGGCTTGCGCCCCAACCAGATGACGTTCGCCCGCAGCCGCGTGCTGACCAACGGCGCCGCATCCGCGTGGCTCATGACCTCGCCGCGGGTGACGTAAATCTCCTCTGACAACGTGAATCCCGTCGACCAGCCGGCATCGATCTCGTTCCGGGGCGCCACGTTGAAGCCCTCGATGCTCTTGACGATCGTGCTCTTGTTCGACGGCGCGAACACGATCCGGTCACCCACCTTGACCCGCCCCGCCTCGATGCGGCCGGCGATGATGCGCCGATCGTCGCCCGCGTTGGTGAACTTGTAGACCGCCTGAACCGGCATGCGGAAGGGCGCCTCCGACTTCCCCGGCGCCTTGGCGAATCCATCCAGGGTCTCGAGCAACGTCGGACCCTCGTACCAGGGCATCTTGCCGCTGCGGAGCGCAAGATTCTCGCCGGCGATGGCGCTGACCGGGATGAACTGCTTGGGACTGACGGCGCCGATGCCGGCCAGAAAAGCGCGGTACTCGGCCTCGATCGCGCGAAAATGCGCCTCGTTGTGTCCAACGAGATCCATCTTGTTCACGCACACGACCACCTGCCGCACGCCCAGCATCGACAGGATGTACCCGTGACGCCGGCTGTTCTCCCGGACGCCCTCCTTGGCGTCGATGATCAACGCTGCCGCCTCGGCGCGGGCGGCGCCCGAAATCATGTTCTTCAAGAATTCGATGTGCCCCGGCGCGTCGATGATGATGTAGTCGCGCGTCGCGGTCTTGAAGAAACACCGGGCCGTATCGATGGTGATGCCCTGGTCCTGTTCGTCCGATAGCGCGTCCAACAGGAAGGCGTACTCGAACGGCTTGCCCGTCCGCTCGCACTCCCGCCGCACCGCTTCGAGCTTGCCCTGCGGCAACGAATGGGTGTCCGCCAGGAGGCGCCCCACCACNNACGGCCACGGTTCTATCTTGAGACATCGTGGGCTCGGGCATGGACGCGTTCGTCTTCTTCCTCTTCGTGGGGGTGACCGCGGACGGCGCTCACATGTACCCTTCGCGGCGCAATTCTTCCAATCCGTGCTTTCCGTCCTGCAGGCGCCCTGAGCGCTCGGCGACGTCCTTCAGTTTCCCGCTTCGCAATTCGACCAGGATCTCATCCACGTTGCGCGCGGTGCTCTGGATCGGCGCCTGACACGGCCCGCACCCCAGGCTGCGATAGCGGGTGCCGGCTCCCTGATCGTAGTACAGCGACACGGTGGGAATGCTTTCGCGCTTGATGTACTCCCAGATATTCACCTCGGTCCAATCCAGCAACGGATGAATCCGCACGTGGGTCCCGGGCGCGAAATCGGTCTTGAACTGGTTCCAGAACTCCGGCGGTTGATCGCCCACGTCCCAGGCGTTGTTCTTGTCCCGCGGCGAAAAGTAGCGTTCCTTGGAGCGGCTCCCCTCCTCGTCGGCGCGCGCCCCCACGATGACCCCGTGATAGGGTGCGCGATCCGGATCAATGTCGTACTGGCCGGTGGCCAAGTTTAGCCTCTTGCGCGGGCGGGTCCCCTGCAAGGTCGCCTTCAGCGTGTCGCGCTTCAAGATTCCGCAACAGTCGACGCGCGACAACTTGTCCGGATGTCCTTCCGGCAGGTGTTGGGTCGCGGGGAACGTGCGGCCCGCGGCAATGGCTTCTTCGTCCTGTCCCACCACCATGGTCAACCGATACTCCATCGCCAGCCGGTCCCGATAGGCGATCATCTCGGGCAGCTTGTAGCTGGTATCGATGTGCACCAGGGGGAACGGAACGTGTCCGAAGAACGCCTTGCGCGCCAGCCACAACAGGACCGTGGAATCCTTCCCGATCGACCAGAGCATGCACAGGCGCTCGAAATGCCGGAAAGCCTCCCGCAGGATGTAGACGCTTTGCTGTTCGAGCTGATCCAGGTAGTTCATTCGGGTCTCAAACCGGAGCGTGAACATTGTCCGATCACGGGAGCGCTCGCAAGAGTTCTTGAAACGGGAGTACCGGGGCCTCTCGTCGGCGCGGCGGCGCGGCGTCAGTTTGGCGCGGCCAACAGCTCCCTTTCCGCTTCCTTGAGGGTCTGCTTCCACTCGGGATCCCCGGGCACCGCCGCGACGGCCTTGCGATAGAGGCGCACGGCGTCACCGATCCGCCCCGACCGCCGCAAATGGTCGCCAAAATCGATCAGCGTCTGATGACACCCGTCGCGATCGTGCTTGAGAGCCGCCTCGAAGAGCTCGTTGGCCCGCAGGGCGTGGCCGGCGTGGCCGTGCTCCACGGCGGCCTGGTGCAAGGCCCAATGGTCCTCCGGATCGATCTTGAGGGCGTCGTCGTAGGCCTCGGCTGCCTCGGAATGACGTTCCATCTCGGCATAGACATCGCCCCGAATCGCCGCGACGAAGAACGGATCCCCGCCGTGCTCGGCGGCCGCGCTGATGGCCTCGAGCGCTTCCAAGGTCCGCTCCTGTTCCAGCAGCACCTGCGACAGCTTCGCGAATCCCAGGCCATAGGTCGGGTCGATATCGACGACTTTACGGAAGGCACGCTCGGCGCCGCCGAAATCGCCCGCCTCCAACTCGGCATCGCCAAGTTCCCGCCAGGCCTCGAGCAGCAGCGGGTTCTGCGTGGTCGCGCGCCGCCCGGCTTCGAGGGCGCCACGATCGTGGATCGCGTTCATGGCTTCCGCCAGCAACGCCCAGGCCGCGCCCAGGTCGGGAGTCTGCTCGACGGCCGACCGCCCCGCGCGCACNNCGCGCCAGATCGGGATCGCCTGGCGCCAGCGCCGCCACGATCCGCAGCCCCAGGTCGACCCGAAGGCGCACCTCGGGCAGGTTGGCCTCGCTCGGTTCCGCGCCCATCGCATGGAGGGCCTCGACGCGCCAGAAGGCCGCCGTGGCCGCCGCTCCGTCGGCGAGAACCCGTCGGGCCAACGCCACGGCCGCCGCGTCACCGCGCTCCGACGCCAAGACGAACGCGGCGGCGGCGGCATCCAGGCGGGCGTCGTCGTCACGCATGGTCAGGGGTTCGAGCGCGATGGCGTCCTCGAAGGCACGGGCGGCGGCGGCCCAATCCTGGTGCAGCGCGGCCCGCATGCCGACCGCGAACAACAGAGCGGGCGTCGGGGGCGTCGCCGCGCGCACCGCGGCGGCCAATGTCGCGTCCACCGCCGACTCGTCGCCGGCTTCCTCCTGCAGT
The DNA here is from genome assembly GCA_003161835.1 of Myxococcales bacterium. GTDB lineage: Bacteria > Myxococcota_A > Polyangia > Fen-1088 > Fen-1088 > FEN-1088. Next base: position 4,172 of record PMNO01000488.1, read on the forward strand.
TGCGCCAGTTCCAGCCAGTGATCGGCGAGACCCGGATCGCGTCGGCAGCATTCCTCGGCCAGGGAACGCGACCGCGGGAGCCCCGCTTCGGCGTCCGTTCCCGGACCAACCCCGGTCACGGCCGCGCTGGCCAATTCCACCGACAGGACGTGCAGGAACCTGAGCAGCGACGTCCCCACCCGGTCGACCCCCCGGTCGGTGACCTCCACGACCGGCCATTCGCCGTCCGTGCTGGTGCCCTCCGCGTCGAGGGCGAACAGCCGCCCGCCGTGTTGAAGAAAAGGCCACAGGCCCCGCTGCCCCGCCGAGGCCATTCCCTGAAATCGGGCCGCCGCGTCGGTCAGCGTCAAGAGCTCGGACCCGGGCGCCAGCCGCCCGCCGTCGTGCGCTGCCAGGAAGGCGGTCAACCCCGGGGGCGGTTCGCTGCCAAAAACCGAACGAAACCGCTGGGCCGCGTCTGCGCCCGCGCCCGCGAACAAGGTGGCCCCAGGCACCGCCGCCAACTCCCGCTCCAGCGCCCCGACCAACGTCCGAACCGGATCGACCATAGTCACGGTTTAAGCGCTGCGCGCCTCGCAATCAAGCCCAGTCGCGCAATCCCCGGACCTGATTCGCTTGGACCCAAATCCGCCAACCCGAGCAACCCGCCCGAGCCACCGGGCGGTAACCGCCCCAAGGCCCCGCGTCCCGCGCTCGCTGTGGATAACTGTACGCAGACCTCCGCCAAATCTCTGTGAGCCCATCGAATTTTGCGAGTGACCTGATGTATGATCGTGTTGCCTGGCTTACTGGATGCTCGCCGCGAGGCCCGCATGGGGAAAATACTACTTTGCGACGATGAAGAGTCTTTGTGCCGTAGTCTCGGCCGCATCTTGCGTAGCGGTGGACACGAGGTCGTATCCGCCGACGGCCCCCAGGGGGCGGCGCACATCCGCGAGGACAGGTTCGACCTGATCATCACCGATATCCGGATGCCAGGGGTGGACGGCTTCCAGATCATCGCGACGGCCCGCCAGTACGCGCCCCAAACCCCGGTCATTGCCATGAGCGGCAACGCCGAAATCCCGGACGCCGTGAAGGCCATGCACGCTGGTGCCCGCGACTTTCTCATAAAGCCCTTTGACACCAAGGCCCTCGAGGAAGCGGTGGCCGCGGTGTTGCGCCCGCACGACGCTACTCAGGAAGCACCCAATCCGGTCGATTGGCGCGACCGAAACGCACCGTGGCTCCTTGGCGCCGACCCCGCGATGTTACCGGTCCTGGCTCTGCTGTCTCAGGTGGCGGATACGCGCTGCACCGTCATGATCACGGGCGAATCTGGAACCGGCAAGGAGTTGGCCGCGCGTTCGCTGCACGCGGGGTCCGCCCGGGCCGCGAAACCCTTCGTGGCGGTCAACAGCGCCGCCATCCCCCAAAACCTGGTTGAATCCGAATTGTTCGGACACGCGCGCGGCGCCTTCACGGGTGCCACGGCTTCCCGCCTCGGAAAATTCGGACAGGCGGACGGCGGCACCATCTTTCTGGACGAGATCGGCGAGATGGAACTCGGCGTGCAGGCGAAACTCCTGCGCCTGATTCAGGACGGGGAGTTGTACCCGGTGGGAGAGGAGACCCCGCACAAGATCGATGTGCGCATCCTGGCGGCCACCAATCGCAATCTGGAGGCTGAGGTCGCGGCGGGACGATTCCGCGCGGACCTTTTTTGGCGCCTGAACGTCATCCCCGTCGAGATGCCCAGTTTGCGCGAGCGGACCACCGATATCGTTCGGCTGGCCGAGCATTTTCTCGCGCGCGCCAACGAACGGCACCGGCGACAAGTGAGCGCGATCGATCCTCAGACCATGGCGCTGATGAAGAACTACTCGTGGCCGGGCAACATTCGCGAGCTGGAGAATCTGGTCGAACGCATGGTCATCGTGAAGGGCGCGGGGGTCCTGTTTCCGTCGGACCTACCCGCTTCCATTCGCACGCCCCGGGAGACGCCCACCTTCGGCTCGCCCATCCCGGAATTGCCCGAAAACGGCGCCGATTTGAAGACCATTCTGGAGGCGGTGGAGGAAAAGATGATCGGCGAGGCGCTGGTCCGGACGGGCGGCAACAAGAACCGGGCCGCCGAGTTGCTGGGCCTGAATCGGACGACCCTGGTTGAAAAGCTGCGCCGGCGCCGCGTGGCTCCGAGCCAGGCCTGAAGCGCGAGCGGGGGTCAGGTGAGGCGCGGCAACGCGGCGGCGATCCGGGACACGCCTTCCTCCACGTTCTTCATCGACGTGGCGTACGACAGCCTGACATACCCGGGAGCGCCAAACGCCGATCCAGGCACCACGGCAACCCGTGCCGCCTCGATCAGGTACTCGCAGAGCTGAGCGTCGTTGGCGATCGTCTTGCCCTCGGGCGTCTTGCGGCCCAGGAAAGCCGAGAAATCCGGGAACGCATAGAACGCGCCCTGCGGCTCGACGCATGTGGCGCCCGGGATTGCGCGCAGCGCCTTGATCATGACCTTGCGTCGACGATCGAATTCGACGCGCATGGATTCTAGCTCGTCGGTGGGGCCCTCGATGGCCGCCAGAGCCGCCGCCTGGCAGACCGCCGCGGCGTTGGTGGTCGATTGTCCCTGCAACGTCCCCATCGCTTCCACCAGGAATTTGGGCGCGCAGGCGAATCCAATGCGCCAGCCAGTCATCGCGAACGACTTGGACACGCCATCCACGATGACCGTGTGCGCGCGCACCTCCGGTGAAATGGTCGCCGGCTGGAAGAACCGGGCGTCTCCATAGATCAGGGTCCGGTAGATGTCGTCGGTGATGATCCAGAAGTCGTGTTTCACCGCCATCGCCGCGATCGCGCGCACGGTCTTTTCGTCCATCATCGAGCCCGTGGGATTGCACGGCGACGAAAACAAGATCGCCTTCGTCCTGGGCGAGATGGCCTTCTCGATGTCCTCGATGCGGGGCACGAAGCTGTTCTCGGGCGCGCCCGCGACGGTCACGGGGCGGCCGCCGGCCATCTTGACGATTTCGTTGTAGCTGCCCCACGCCGGCGTCGGGATGATGACCTCGTCGCCCTCATCGACGATCGCGTGCATCGCGTTGAACAACGACTGCTTGGCGCCCGCGCTGACGATAATCTCGCCCGGCTCGATCACCATTCCGTGCGCCTTGCCCAGCCACTTGGCCACCGCCGCGCGCAGGGCCGGGGTTCCCTCGACCAGGGTGTACTTGGTGGCGCCGGCATCCAGGGCACGTTTCGCGGCGTCCTTGATGTGGCTCGGCGTATCGAAATCGGGCTCGCCCGCGCCAAAGCTGATCACGTCCAGACCCTTGGCGCGCAGCGCCGCGGCCTTGGCCGAGACGGCAAGCGTGGGGGATGGTTCAATAAGCGACAAACGACGAGCGAGTTTCAACGAACGACTCCTGTTGCGAGATGGCGGTTCACGTCTTCTTCCTCATGGCCTCGTACTTGTGTGACAAGGAAGCGGCGACGCCCGGGGGAACCATGCGCGAGACATCTCCCCCCATCAGCGCCACTTCCTTCACCAACGAGGAGGATACATAAAAGCTCTCCTCGCTGGTCATCAGAAAGATGGTTTCCACCTCGGGGGCGAGGTGTCGATTCATGTGGGCCGCCTGAAACTCGTATTCGAAGTCGGCCAGCGCCCGCAGCCCACGTATCACCGTGGTCGCGCCGCGTTGCCTGACGTAGTCCACCAGCAAGCCGCCGAAGGCATCCACCTCGATCCGCGGGTCACGATCCACCGCCGCGGTGATCATCTCGCGCCGTTCCTCGATTGAAAAGAGTGGCGTCTTGCGCACGTTCTCCGCCAATGCCACCACCAGGCGGTCGAAAATCTTCAATGATCTCTTGAGAATGTAGGCGTGACCGTTCGTGATGGGATCGAACGTTCCGGGATACACGGCGATGCGTTCGGAGGCGGTCATTGGGTGGGGGCCAAGGCGGCGGTCACGACTGTCCTGAACGATAGAACGATAGTTCGGTGTCGCCATACTCGCGGCGATCGGTCAGGAACAATCCGCCGATGGATGCCGGAGGCCGATGACGCTTGTCGTGCTCCACAATCACGACCGCGCAGCCCGCCAGCAGGTCCTTGTCGACCAGCTCGGCCAAGACGTCCGCGGCCTCTTGCGCATACGGCGGGTCCATGAAGACCCAGGAAAATCGGTCTTCCGAGAATCGGTTCTCGCGGGAGATTGAAACCGCGAGACGCCGAAGGCCCGTGCACACGTCGGCGGCGATCACGGTGCTGCGGGTCTCCGCGCCGAGCGCGCGCAGATTCTGGCGCAACACCGCCAGCGCATGGCGATCACGCTCGACGAAGATGACCTTGCGCGCGCCCCTGGACAGCGCCTCCAGCCCCAAGGCCCCCGTTCCGGCAAACAGATCCAGCACGGCCCCCTCGGGGGGCGGCCCCAGAATGTT
>PMNO01000214.1 GCA_003161835.1 Myxococcales bacterium
CTGCCCACGTGGTCGTCGCCCGTTCTGGAGCTGGGCGTCACGGCGGCCTTCGCCATCGGAGCCTTGTTGGCGGCGGTGGCCCTGTGTCGCCGGCGCGCCTGACGGTCAGTCTCGTTCGGCTCTGAAGTCGCGCGCCAGCAACTCGGCGACGGCCTCGCGCGGCGGCTTGTTGTCGTAAAGCACCGCCGCGACGCCGGTGGTGATCGGCATGGCCACGCCCAGGTTCGTCGCGAGCTCGGCTCCGGTGCGCGCGGTGGAAACTCCTTCGGCCACCTGTCCCAATCGTAGCAACACATCGCCCAGGGCCTCGCCCCGCGCCAGAGCCAAGCCCACCTGTCGGTTGCGCGACAGATCGCCCGCGCAGGTGAGCACCAGGTCCCCCAGCCCGGCCAGCCCGGAGATCGTCAAGGGATGTGCCCCCATGCGGACCGCCAAGCGTCCCATCTCGTTGAGGCCGCGCGTGATCAACGCGGCACGCGCGTTGTCGCCGAATCCCAGCCCATCGGACACGCCCACCGCAATCGCCACGACGTTCTTGAAGGCCCCCCCGAGGGCCACCCCGATCACGTCGTCGGTCGTATACACGCGCAAGCGCCCCCCCGAGAAGATCTTCTGGGTGGCGAGCGCCGGGGCATTGTCCCGCGCGGCGGCCACCGCCGCGGCCGGCAGTCCGTGCGCCAGTTCCCTGGCGAAGGTCGGCCCCGACAAGAGCACCACGGGAAAGCCGGGCGCGGCCTCGGCGATGACACGATCCATCGTCAGGTGCGTGCCCACCTCCAACCCCTTCGCCGCGCACACGATGACCGCGCCAGAATCCGCGTGGCTCGCGGCGGCCGTTACGGTAGACCGCACGAACGCGGATGGCGTCGCCACGACCAGCATCGCGCGTCCCCGCACGGCGCGCGCCAGATCGGCGGTCACATCGATCGACGAGGCAATCTGCACTCCTAAATAACTGTGCGTGCGCGTCCGTTCCAGCCGCGAGGCAGCACCGGGATCGGGCTCCCACAGCGTGACGGCCACGCCCGCGTCATCCAGTACGGTGGCGAGCGCACATCCCCACGCGCCGGCTCCCAAGACCGCCACATCCGCGAAGCGCGCCTGTCGAGAACCTGGCTTTGCAACCTGGCTTGGCAAGCTGGCCTGGGAACTCGCCTTGTGCTACTTGCCCGCGACGCGAACCGTGTTCCGCCCGGCTTTCTTGGCGGCGAACAACGCGAGATCGGCCGCCGCGAGAACCGTGGCCGCATCTCCGCCGTCACCGGGAGCGGTGGCCACCCCCGCCGAAATGGTCAATCGGCCGAGCGGTTGAGAGGCCCCGAACTCGAACGGAAACTCGGCGATCTGCGCGAGTATTCGATCGGCCACGTCCTTGGCGGCGGCGCTGGCCACGTCGACCAGGACGATGGCGAATTCCTCGCCGCCATAGCGCGCGACGACGTCGTTGGCGCGACGGCCGTGCTGCAGGACCTTCGCGACACCGCGCAGCGCATTGTCACCCGCCAGGTGGCCGTGGTGATCGTTGTAGAGTTTGAAGCTATCGACATCGATCATCAGCACGGACAACGGCAGGCCGGTGCGACTGCTGCGCTCCAGCTCCAACGTCAGCCGATCGCGAAAGTGGCGGTGATTGTAGAGGCCCGTCAAGCCGTCCGTGATTGCCAGTTCGGACAGTCGTGCGTTCAATCCCTCGAGCTCACGCGTGCGAACCTGCACTTTTTCCTCCAAGGACGAATTCAGGGACGCGAGCTCGGCATTCTTGGACCGCAATTCAGCCAGCAACTCGCCCCGCTCGCGCTCGAGACGAAACCGCGAAAGGAGGTTCTGAATCGTCAGGCGCAGATCGGGCTCGTCCCACGGTTTGGGAATGTATTGGTCGAGGCCCGCGCGATTGATGGCGTAGACCACGGCGTCGAGGCCCGCCTGCCCCGTGAGCAAAATCTTGACGGTGCGGGGACTCCGCCGGTGAACTTCCTCGAGCAATTCGACACCCTTCATGCCGGGCATGATCTGATCGGCGATGACGACCGCCACCTCCTCGCCATCATGCTGAAGGTCATCGATCAGGTCCAAGGCCTCGCGCGCGTTCTTCGCGACGGCGATGTCACACTCGCCCCCAAACCGGGCGGATAGCTGCTGGCGCAACGCGGTAAGGATGCCCTCCTCGTCGTCGACACAGACGATATGCTCGCGCAAGCTAATTTCTCCCAGCATCAATCTTGACCCTGCCGGGGCAGGGGTGATCCTGGCGAGCGACGGGGCGCCGAAGCCTCATCACGAACACGCGCAACCGACGGCAGTACGGCAGGCCTCTGAATGGGCAAGTGCACCTCGAAGCGCGTCCGCCCGGGAACACTGTCAACCTTGATTCGCCCTCCGTGCTTCTCCACGATCTTGTGCGCGATGCTCAAGCCCAATCCCGTCCCTTCGCCTTTGCCCTTCGTGGTAAAAAACGGATCAAATATTCGTGACATCGAATCCGGAGAAATGCCAGGCCCATCATCTTGAATCGCTACGCATACATCCGCGCCCACGACCGACGTCTCTATCAAAATCTCTCCCACTCCGCCTATCGCCTGAACCGCGTTGTGGATGAGGTTTGTCCACACCTGGTTCAACTCACCTACATATGCCGAGATTGGCGGGATATTCCCGTAGGCACGTTTCACATTAATCCCATTGTCTGACGACTTCAACTGGTGCGCCAATATAACGAGGGTGTCTTCTATGCCCGCGTGGAGGTCAACTCGCTCCACCGGCGTCTCGTCCAGACGCGAATACCGTTTCAGCGCGCCCACGATGCGCCGGATCGACTGAATCGCGGTGCGAATCGTCATCGATGCGCGCATGAGGAAAGCCAGCTCACGCAGGTAGCCGCAAAGCGGTGCGATGCTTCTCTCCCCAGCCAGGCCCTTGAGCTGGTCGACCAATTCCTCCCCGGTGTGGCCAAGTTCAGCCAATGCAACGGCGCCGACGTCCCCCCCAGTCACGCCCAAGAGGGCCAGGCGAATCCGCCGGCCGAGTGCCCGGGTCTCGACCGCCGATGGCATCACCATCTCGGCGAAGGTCGGAAGCATCTTCCGCACGATCTCGAAGTAACTGTCGAGCGCTTCGGACCCCAAGCCCAGGGCGTATACCTCGCGCCCCAGCGATTCGAGGCGCTTGACCGTGCCTTCCAACGCATCGACGGAGCCCTGGACGGCGGCCGCGGGCGAATTGACCTCATGCGCTATGCCGGCCACGAGCTGACCCAGACCCGCCATCCGCTCGGAGTGAAT
>PMNO01000174.1 GCA_003161835.1 Myxococcales bacterium
GGCTACGGCGTGGTGTCCGTGTCCATGACCAAGTTTCATCACTACGTCTTGCCCGCGGTGCCGGGCCTGGCCATCTGCATCGGCTGTTTTCTCGACGATCTCCTGGGCCGGGGCGAGCGCGAAACCCGCCTCGGCCAGCGTACCTCGAGGGTCTTGGCCACGCTCGTGATCCTGGGCCTGCCCGTGCTGGCCCTGGTGACCGCCGATCTGGTCAGCGCCAAGAACGCCGCTCAGCGCTTCTTGTGGCTGTTCTCCTACGACTACATCCAGAGTCCGCGCGGGCGGCCCTGGCCCGAATCGTTGAATTTCGCAGGCGGCCTGACCGCCGTGGCGGCTGCGTTCGCGCTCGGCCTGGTGGCAGCGGTCTTCGCGAAGCTGAGGCGCTGGGCGGTGCTGGGTTGCTGTCTGGCGGGCGTGGCCAGCACGTTCTTCTTGCTGGATCATTTCATGCCCACGGTGGCGCCGTTCTGGTCGCAGAAGAACGTGATCGCCGCCTATTATCGGGCCAGACGTTCGCCCGACGAGAAGCTGGTGGCCTTCCAGATGTACTGGCGGGGCGAGACGTTCTACACCAAGAACGAAATCTACGAAGGCCCCCCTTCGGAGCGCACCGTGTTCGACCAGGAAGGTTCGGACGAGAAGCTCCGGGACTACCTGGGCCAGCACCGCGGCCGACGGCTATTCTTCCTGATGGAAAAGGGGCAAAGGGCGCGCGTCGAAGGTCTGCTTCCGCTCGAGGCGCGGCCGTCGTTTCGCATCGTTGATGATGGCAACAACAAGTTCATTCTCGCGCAGGCGGATCTGTAGGCCGCCCGCTGGTACCGGGTCGGATGGCGCACCCTCGCGCCCGAGGTGGTGAGCGTGAAGGTGGCGGTGCCGGTGCCGGTGGAGATCGAGCTCGGTCCGGATGTGGCCGGGGCGCGGGCGCGTTTCGAACGGTTCGTCGAGCAGGGCGGCGTTCCCCCCACCTCCGATGCGGACCGCCGCTTGCTGGCGGCCCTCCTTTCGAGCGGAACGTTCTTGCCCGAGCTGTTGCTCGCCGATGTGACCGGGTGGACGTGGCTGGCCGCCAATCCCTGGCTGGCCCGGCCGAAGCCCGCCGCCGTGATCTTCGCCGAGGTGGAGGCCGCCACGCGGGGGGCGATCGACTTCGTGGATTTCAAGCGGCGCCTGCGTCTGTATCGGCGCCGCGAGATGCTGCGGCTCGGAGCACGCGAGCTGGGTTGGGGGACGACCGAAGAGGTCGCCGCCGAGCTGTCGGGATTCGCGGACGCTTGCCTGGAGCTGTCNNTTCGTGGTCATGGCGATGGGCAAGCTGGGCGGCGAGGAGCTGAATTTTTCGTCCGACGTCGACATCATCTATTTTTACGCGACCGACGTCGGGCACCTCTCGCTGGCCGACGCGTCGGGAACCCAGACCGTGGCACAGCGCTCCTTGCACCAGTACTACGTCGAGCTGGCGCGCCGGATCAGCGAGGCCATCGAAGAGATCACCGGCGAAGGGTCGATCTTTCGCGTCGATTTGCGCCTGCGGCCCGAGGGCCGCGGAGGGGCTCTGTGCAATTCGCTGGCGGCGGCCGAGCGCTACTATGAAACCTTTGGCCGCACCTGGGAGCGGCAGGCGCTGTTGCGCGCGCGTCCGTGCGCGGGCGATCGTGCGCTCGGGGCGCGGCTTTTGGAGATGCTGGACGCGTTCGTGTATCCGCGCCACATCACTCCGGCGACCATGGCCGAAATCCACTCGCTGCGCGCGCAGTTTCGTCCCAAACAGGACGGGCCCGCGGACGCCTTCGACGTCAAGCTGGGCGGGGGCGGCATTCGCGACGTGGAGCTGGTGGTTCAGAGCCTGCAACTACTCCACGCCGGGAAACGCCGCGATTTGCGTGGTCGTTCCACGCCTCGCGGCCTGCGGCGCATGGAGATGGCGGGGCTGCTGACCGATCGCGAGGCCCGCACCCTGGCGGAGGCCTATCGGTTTTGGCGACAGATCGAACATCGCTTGCAGCTGCAGGATGGCGCGCAGACCCAGCTCATTCCGGCGGAGCCCCAGCAGCGGACACGCCTGGCGATGCGCCTCGGGTTCCCGGGACTCAGCGCCTTCGATGCCCAGGTCACCGCGCGTCGGTCGGAGGTGCGCGCCATCGTGGATACCTTCGGCGACCCGGAAGGCGACGTCTCGGCGCCGGTGCTCCGGTTGTTGGGGCCATCGCTCGAGCGTGGCGAGATCGAATCCCTGTTGGCCGCGCTGGGATTTGCGGAGTTGGAGTCAGCCGCCGATTTGATTGAAGCCGTGGGTGCGCGCTTGCCCCCGGCCCTGGTCGCCGAAGCCGCGGCATCCCCCGACCCCGATCGCGCGCTCGCCAACTTTCGCGATCTGGCGTTGCGGGGCAGCGTGGGGTTGCTGGCCCTCCTGCGGGAGGATCCTCGATTGCTACGCATGCTGGCGACGCTGTTTGGGGTCAGCGAACGCTTGTCGCGCCTCCTGCTCACCGATCCCGAGATGTGGGAGCCCCTGGTCGAGGGGCTGGGTGAGCCGATTCGAGCGGCCGAGGTGCTGGCAAGCGCGCTGGATTCGTATCTCCCGGCGCCGGAACTCGGCCAGGCGACGGGGCCGCCGAGCAGCGTCCCCGACGAGGCGGAGGAATTCGTGGGCCGTTCGATGCGGCGGTACGCCACCCAAGAGACGCTGCGAATTGGTCTGCACGATGTCGCGGAAAATGTCACCACGGGCGAGGTCACGCGACAGTTGACCGATCTCGCCGAGGTCTGTCTGAAGGGCGGCCTGGCGCGGATCGCGACCACGATCGAGGCCCGATACGGGCGGCCCTCCACGTCGTTCACGGTGCTCGGTCTGGGCAGCCTCGGCGCGCGCGAGATGCGTTATGGTTCGGATCTGGACCTGGTCTTCCTCTATGGCGCCGAGGGTCAGACATCGACCGGAGTCGGTCATCAAGAATTCTTCTCTCGTCTGGCGCGGCGGGCGATCAGTTTCTTCGGCGCGACGCTACAGGAAGGCCGCCTGTATGAGATCGATACCCGCCTGCGTCC
>PMNO01000641.1 GCA_003161835.1 Myxococcales bacterium
CTCCCGCAACGCAAACCGTGGCGACCGCCGTGGTGCTGATGATGCTGGAGCGGTTCCAGTTGATCTTCAGAGGAGCAGTGGTCAGGAACTGCACCGGCCCGATGGTCGTCGAAGACCCCGGCCCGATGATGCGGGTGTCGTCCATGCGGAAGAAGTCGGTACCCGTCAGACGAAGGAACGTGGTGGTGGGGACCGCGATGGTCTCCGCATACACGTCATTTCGGCTGAAGTTGAACCGCGTCGCCGCCGCAGTGGTGGTGATGCCGATGGACACGATGCGGTTCGCCTGGAAGCCGTAGGCGATTTCGCAGTCGGTGATTTCCGCCCCGTCCGCCGTGATGCTGATGGGAGCCGCCACGGTGAGGGCAGAGCCCGCCGCGTGAGCACCCGCCAGGAACAACCGGCAGTTGCGCAGCTTCACGTTCGGCTGGTCGAACAGCACCGTGCTGGTGGCGGTCGTCCAGGTGAAGGTCGGGCGATTGCTGCCCGTCCCGCACCCGACGATTTCCACGTCGCTGGCGGTCNNCGTCGGCGATGGCGATGGACTCGGTGTGACCCGGGAGGACGATGATCTTGTCCCCTCGGCCCGTTCGAGTCGGCAGAAGCGCCGCCTGCACCGACTGAAAGAACCCGTCGGGGTTGCCGGCGAATCCTGCCGGGAGATCCGAGAGCGCCGAGGCTCCCGAAGAATGGACCAGGAAGGTCTTGCCACCACCCGGCGTGGTCGTGAAGCCTGGGTAGACCTCGGTGACCCCGTCGAGCTTGAGTGAGTTCTGTACGCCCATGTTGTTGGGTTCTCCGATTTAGATATTGGACCCGACAAAACTTCTGAAGTCCGAGAAGCCGGTCGTCCAGCGAGCCGAGCCCGTGGCGATTTTGGTCTCGTTCACGTCGTTCGAGGACTTGCGGAAGCGGGGCTTGCGGCGCCACACGAACATCGCGCCGCGCTTCACGGTGGTCCGCATCGACCAGTTGGTCGTCGAGGACATGAAGGGCACCGGGACGTACATGCCGCCAGTGGAGAGCTCACCCTTGAGCGAGTTGATGGCGTTGTTGGTGGTGTCGTCCTTCTGCTCCGACTTCCAGATTTCCTTCATCCGGAAGCGGTAGTTCGAGGGACCGACCACCTTCTGCGCCTTGTACCCGTTGGTGATGAAGCCCGAGGGGTTGGGCAGCTTGTCGATGAGGACCAGCATGGTGGCCATCGCCGTGTTGCTGGGCGAGAGGGCCGTGGGGAGCTGGTTCGAGACGGTGCCGCCGCCGCGGATGGGGTGAGCGGTGGAGCAGAGGGCCTGCCCGTCGCCGCCGATGCGCCCGTTGGTCGTGGTGAACATGTCGTTCAGCACACCGACGGCATCGTAGTCCTGCGTGAGGACGCAGGTCTCGTTGAGCATGCGGGTGGCGTCGTAGATCTCCTCGTACTGGCTGTCTTCCTCAAGCTCCTCGGGGATGATCAGGCGCTTGGCGAACTTCTTCGCCTCGTACCGGGTGATGACGCCCTGGCCGAAGTCGCCGAGGTCCAGGTCCGCACCTTCCTCGGTCTCCGCCCAGAGGTCGGGACCGACGCGCTCGACGTCGTCGAAGTATTTCTTGATGGTCTCGATCTCGTCGAGGTAGCCCTTCCACGTCGGCTGGTTGTCGGCCTCCGCAGAGGACCACACCGCGCCGAGGATCTTGTGCCAAACGGCCGACCAGTTGTTGCTGTATGAAGATGCCATGGGTTAGATCCCCGAGTTCTGGTAGTAAGGGTGGAAGCCGTTGTTGATCTGCACCTTGAAGCGCAGATTGCTGGTCGCGGAGAAGTCCTGCGAGGGCGAACGAAGGAGTTCGGTAACCCGGAACGGGAAGCTCGTAGAACCCGAACCAGGATCGGTACCAGTCAGAGTCCGGAGCGACCGCTTGTAAAACGTGTCGACCGAAGTACTGGAAGTCGCGGTAAGATCCATGTTGCAGCCGGTCTTCTGATACTCAGTGAGAGCAGTCCCAGAGTCGGCGGCGGCGCAAGCCAGATACTCCATGGCTGGGTCATCCCAAATCCAAACGTAGGCCGCGTTCGGGTTATATGTCGCAGCGTCTCCGGTGTAGGTCGTGCCGGTCGGAATATACCCGCCGTAGACCCTGGTGCCGGTAGTGTCCTTGTAGGACACGGCCGCGACCACGCCGAGGACCTGTCCGCCAGGGGGGCAAACAATGACCAAGCCATTGCCTGCCGCAGCAACAGACATAACCTCACCCGGAGCCACCCCAGCCTGGGTATTGAGCGGCGCGTAACCGCTCAGGAGGACATACTTGCGCGGCTGGAACCGCTGCGAAGATGCCTGGGTCGGGATGAACCCGAATCGTGCCTGGTTTGCCATTTCTGTTCCTTGTTCCTTTGGGGTTTACGAACGGAGCTCGAACGCCTCACGCTGCTTGACGCCAGCGTGGCGGTCGTTCTTGAGGTTGATGTCGGCCTGGCGCGCGTCGGCGGCCTGGGCGTTCTCGATGCGGGTCTTGTTGTTGAGGTAGCGCTGCCGCTTCTCCCACTTCGCCCGGTCGCACGACATGAGAACGTGGTCGCGGACGGTGATGGCGGTGCCTACCTCGATGAGCCCACGCGCGCCGCGCGGCGAGACGCCGGTCTCGGTCGCGTACTCGATCTGGTAGCCGCACACGTCGCGCTTGAAGGTCGAGATGTCCTCGGGGCTGTTGTGGGCGAACACGTAATGGCGGCCCAAGTCCTCACCCTCCAGGGAGAACTCGCCGCCGGGGTCGCCGGACACGTCCGAATAGTCTTCGTCGAGGTCGATACGCTCCAGCACAACCGGTGCGAGCGCCTGCGTCCCCTGCTTCGTCCTCTTGATGATTCGCGCCAAAGCCTGGCCTCCTGTGAACCGTTGTCGGCTACCGGGCCAGGCTGGATCAGCCTGCGGCTGAGTTGTTGTTACCGATGTAACAACTATTGCGCTCTGCGTTACCGTACCGGTCGTTTACAAGGCGACCGAGGCTGTACTAAGTCAGCCATAAATCGTGCCAGCCGTCAACCCTCATCGTCAGAAAAGAGCGAGTTTTTCATGTGGGCCAGTTCACGGGGATTCAGGCCACGGAGCACGGCCGCCGGCAACTTCATCGCCCGCGGCGCGCTGCCTCCACCCACGTCGCCGCCCATCGGGTTCATGAAGGGGGCGGGGTTGCCGCGCGGTGGCGCCTGGCGACCACGCAGGCCGCGCTCGTTCTGCACGTGCAGGGCAGCTTCGCGGTCGGTATCCGAATTGTCGGGTCGCCCCACGGAATGCAGGTAATCGCGATACCGGCCCACTGCGGTCGCGTTGGCCCAAGTACCGTCGGCGGCGCGGTCCTCCATCCAGGGGAACGCCTCCTTGAGTTGGTTGTAGCGGTAGTTCATCTGTACTTCGGCGGCGGTCGGGGGCGCCGGGGGACCCTGTCGCATCTGCTGAAGCATCTGGGGCGTCAGGCCCATTTCCTGGAGGGTCTGGATGGTGCCGGCGCGGGCGGCGAGGGCGTCGTGGTTCGCCTTCAGGTCGTAATACCGCTTCAGGTCGTACTGACCCTTCGATGGGTCGTGCGCACGGAAGGCGGCGAGTTCGGACTGCATCGAGGCGGCAACCTCGGCGATGCGCTGCTGGGTCGGATCGGGGCCGGGCGCAGCCGCGGGGGCCTGGCGGACGCCTGCGGCCTGGTTCGCGGCGGCGAGTTGCTGCGCGAAGAACGTCTTCATCTCGTCGAACTGGCGCTGCTGGCTGGCGACCAGTTTCGCCTCGACCTGCTCCATGCCGCGCGAGAACGCCTCGCGGCGACCCTTG
>PMNO01000253.1:0-887 GCA_003161835.1 Myxococcales bacterium
CAATTTCTCAAGGCCTGCAGGGTACCCATCCACCCCTATGCCGATCGCCCCGCCCTCGAAGCGTCGGGCACGAGTGCCTGATTCACATTCCGTCGCGGTACTGAGAGCCAAGTACCCATTGTTGGTTGCCNNCTGGCCTGCGTAGCCCAGGTCGATCCGAGTGGCATTGGCCCCGCGCCGGTTGGCACTCCCGGCGATCAGGTCCCGACCGGAACGAGCGTCTCGACGGGCGGTGCCACGGACAACGGCACTTCAAGCAGCGGCGGCGCGCCTGGCACCGGAGGAAGTAATAGCGGAATCGGAAGCACGAACGGAGGCGCCGCGGGAGCGGCAAATGCCGGCGGCGGCCTGCCTTGTGACGTTCAGACGCTGCTGATGAATCGTTGTCAGACGTGTCATGGAGCCACTCCCGTCGCCGGCGTGCCGAGCTCGCTGGTCACGTATCAGAATCTCACCGGACCATCGAAGTCCGATCCTACGAAGACGTTGGCCGTCATGGCGGTGTCGCGCATGCAAGACACCACGTTGCCCATGCCACCCCGGCCCGGCACACCCGCCAGCGCGGCGGAACAGAGCGTGTTGCAAGCCTGGATCGCGGCCGGTTATCCCACGGGTTCCTGCGGCGGCCCGGCCGGTGGCGGCGGCGGACCGGATGGCGGCACGACGGGTGGTGGCGTGGATGGGGGCATTGTCGGCGTGGGCGATCCGTTCGCTTCGCCGTCGACATGCACCAGCAAGAAGACCTGGACGCAGGGCACGAATGGCTCGGCGTCGATGGAGCCGGGGATGGCCTGTATCAGCTGCCACAACCGCGGTGGCGGCGAGGCGCCACGATTCGCGATCGCGGGAACGGTCTATCCAACGGCCCACGAGCCCGATCTGTGCAA
>PMNO01000253.1:943-2667 GCA_003161835.1 Myxococcales bacterium
GCAGAAAGGGCGCGGGAAGGACTGATACGACGGCGGCCGTGATGACCGCGACATGAACGGGGACACGGCCATCATGGGCTCCCCGGGGTCGGATCGGTGACACCGCTTATGTAAAAGAGCTTTCCCGCTGCGGTTCCGACGATGTACTGGCCGTTCGTGTTGTACGAGATGGTCGAAATGGCCGACTGAAAGTCGTACGTCTGGTAAGTGGCCCCGGCGCTTTGGTCCACGATGAAGACCTTGCCTGAGACCGCGCCGATCGCGATCACGCCGGACCGATAGAGCGGGGCGGTCTGGAATTCGTCGGTGCTGGTGCCCGGACGGAACGGATAGCTGGCCGAGATCACGGCGCCCGCGCTCGATAGCACATACAGGTGCCCGTCCTTGTCGCCGAAGTAGGAGCGATTGGTGGGGGGATCAACGTACAGATTCCGTACCGTGCACTGGCTGGCGGCGGTGCAGCCGGCGCCCCCGTGGCGCGTGGCGTTGGTATCCTGGTAGCTCCAGTTGGTCGTGGTCAGGGTCGTGGCGGAGAGCGACCAGACCTTCCCGATGTCCTCCGGAAAATAGACCGCTCCGTTGAGCACGGTCACTCGCCCATAGACCGTCGACGTCGCCTGGGTGCTGTTCGTGATGGACGACAGATCGGTGGACGTCTTGTAGATTTTTCCGCTGGTCCCCGTGAACAAGTAGTTCGTGCCCGAGACCGTCGCGATGGACGGCGCCGCGACGATGTCGGCGGTGATCGTCTGGGTTCCATTGAGGACCATCGAGAAAGAGAGGCTGAACATCTTCTTGGCCCCGGAGCCGTCGTTGCCTGCCCAGTAGACGTTGTTCGAATCCATGCCCAGGGGGGATGTGGCCGTCGCGTTTGTTCCACCGGCTACGTTTCGATAGGGCCAGGCCTGCGTGGTGACCAGCGCGAACGCGGTGCCGCTGTCGCTCAGCTTGTAGACGTAACCCTTATCCGTGAGCACGTAGATGTAGTGCGTGCTGCCCTCCATATCCCATCGCGGTGTGCCGATCATGTGATCGCCGTTGGAAGGCAGATCCCAGTAGTAACCGGTCCCGGCAACGCCGGTGCTGTTCAGATACGCTCCGTTGGCGTCGCGGGCGAGCAGGCGATCGGTCGAGCCGCTGAAGTTGTTGTAGGCAACGTACGTGTTCCAGTAGGCGAACGTGTTCCAGTTGAATGCGTTGGTCGGAAATCCCTGGATACTGCCGGCGGTGTCGCCGTACGACTTGGACAGCCACCCGGCTACGGCCATGTCGCCCGAGTTCTCGCCCGTGCCGTCGCCCGCGATACCTGGGGCGGTGCCCGATACGGCAGGCAAGTTGTCATCGTCGGCGTCGTACGCTTCGCACGGGCTGTTGGTGCACGTCGCTCCGAAATACGTCCGCGTTTCGCCATCGCCGGTGCCGTTCCCGGCGAGCTTGATGTTGGAGGTCGTGCTGGCGTCGAAGCTGAGACCACTGCCGTTCAGGGTGAGCGACGTCGCGTAGATACGGAGCAAGTAGTTCCCGGTGCCGTTCGAAAACGCGAGGTTGTCGAATTGCGTGAAGGTGGTCGACGATCCGGCCACGGTGTTGATGTACATGCCGTTGGTGTCGGTGTTCTTCACCGCCAGGCCCGATATGTTCAGCGTGGGCGTCGCGGTTGACGACGATCCCACGGTGAAGGTGAAATTGTTGGCGCCGGCAGTCTTTTGAATGGTCGCACCCGT
>PMNO01000065.1:0-3673 GCA_003161835.1 Myxococcales bacterium
CGAGCTGGAGCGGCGATACATCGATCTGGTGCTGGCCGAATGTGGTGGCAACAAGAAAAAGGCGGCCGAACGGCTGGGAATCGATCGCCGGACGCTGTATCGCGCGCTGGAACGCGCGGGCCTGGCGTCGGACGGAGACACCGACGACGGTGACGCGCGCGACGAGCCCACCGCTTCCGACTCCACCAAACCGGCCTGACCCCCGTCCCAGCTTGGTCGCAAGAGCGATCGGGCTCGGCCCGCGGACCTTCAACGTACGCACCTCACGTAGCTGGTTTCGGCTTCATCCAGATTGCCCGTCCCGCCCGAAGCGAAGTTCACGCTCCAGGCGTAAGACGGCGATCCAGCCAACAGCGTCGATGACCAGAAGAAGGCCGGCGGCGTGCCCGGAAAGGCGCTCGGATCGATGGACGGAGCCGAGGCCTGTGAACGGTCGACGAGGGTCTGCAACTCCTTGACCGTGGGAAGGCGCCAGCCTGTCTGTTCCGGGCTCGCACCTTGACCAAGACTTGCGCAGTAGGCCTTGGCATCCGGCCACGAAAAAATGGTTGTTGGGACGGTCCTTTGCCAGCTGAGCGTGGTCTTGGTGTCGAGGACAATCGCATCGGCTATCGAATAGCGCCCGACCGGCGCATNNACATGCCGTGTTTCAGCGAACGCATCGGACGTGGTTGATCTCGGATACGTCGGTGCTGACCGCGTAGCCATAGCTGAAGTTGACATACCAGGCCTCCGACGACGCGCCGGCCACGGGCGTCGAAGACCAGAAAATATCCGCCGGCGTCTTGGGGAAGGCCATGATGTCGATGGATGGCGTCGGACTGGCCACGCCGTAGTCCACGATCGAGACGAGCTCGATGGCCGACGGTACGCGCCAATCCCGGAAACCGCCGAGCGTCAGCGTCGAGCAGTACGTCTTCGCCTCGTTCCAGGCGTAGGTCGCTTTGGGCGTGGTCTGTTGCCACATCAGGCCGGTGATGTCGTCGGTCACGGTGCCGTCGCCGTGGGCGGTGTAGCTCTGCCCGTTCGGCGCTCCGGTTGCGACATCCACGGAGCTGTTCGGCATCCGCCACTCGGCCCAATCTGGATCGACGCAGGCCGCGGGCGCGAGGCGCGCGCACTCCCCCGCCCGTCCGCTCCCGCTCGATCGGTCGCATCCCAAGGCGACGAACGCCAGCAGCCAGGTTCCCCCAATCACCGCCGCCTCACGCGCACGCGCACCTGACACGGGCATGACCGTCACGAGACGACAGGCTAGTCGATAGGGGGTCGGAGTTCACGCCTATTGGCGTCACACGTATTGCGTGACACATCGCGTCGCATCACACCACGGACGTGACCCCATTGGTCACGGAACTGCTACTGGAGCTTGCAGCCGCGGCATGTGTGGGATGGGATAGGGAAAGGACCTGATACTATTGCGAATATTGCGAATGTTGAAAGACCCTTTCGATGGATCTTCCGGCGATCCCGTATGTTAAGTTGAAGGTCCGGCGGTTGGTATTCCCTTTATCTCCCGCTGGCATTTGGTTGTTTGGCTCACGGACCAACGGAGGAAATCTCCTATGACGGGCACCCTGTTACCGTTACCTTCCAGGATGACGACGGCGAGAAACATTGCTCTTTGCCTCGCCCTGGCCATGTCTTCATGTGTCGGCAAGGTGAGCGGTGGCAGAGTTCCCCAAAGCGGGTCGGGAGCGCAGACGAGCACGTCACCCGGTACCGGAAGCGCCGGCCCTGTCGGAAACACGGGGACCGGGAGCACCGGACCGAAAATCGTGACCGGCACGGGCGGCGTAGGGCCTGGTGGCGTCGTCACTTCCGCGGGCGGCACGCCTGGCGGCTTGGGAAACGGCGGTTCCACCGGAAGCACGTCTTTGCCCGAGCTGACTTGTCCCACCCCGGCCATGGGCCCATCCCCTCTGCGCAGGCTGACCCACCGTGAGTACGACAATGCGGTGGCCGATCTGCTCGGTGACAAGACGGGGCCTTCGTCCACATTTCCGCCCGACACCGCGGTCGGGCTGTTCGATAACTCGGCGGAGGTCCAGACGGCCCCGGTACTCCTTGCCAGTGAGTATGTGGATGCAGCCCTGACGCTCGTGAACGCCATTCCGAACCTGACCACCTTGGCCGGGTGCGATTTCACGGCGGCGGCCGGGACGACCTGCGTGCAAACCTTCATCGCACGCTTCGGCCGGCGTGCCTATCGGCGGCCGGTCACAACCGATGAGACGACGCGATTGGTGGCGCTCTTCAACAAGGCGCCCACAGACAAGCCATCGGGAATGAAATCGGTCATAGCCGCGATGCTCGTTTCACCGAACTTCCTGTTCCGTCCGGAGTTTGGCTCGACCGGCTCGACGATTCCTGGGGCCCAAACCCTCACCCAGTTCGAGGTGGCCGGACGGCTTGCTTCCTTGCTCTGGGCCTCGGTTCCCGACGATACGCTGCTTGACGAAGCGCAGGCTGGCAGGTTGGGCACGCCTGCACAGGTCGCGACGCAGGCGCGGCGGATGCTGACGGATACCCGTGCGCGAAGGGCGGTCGCGGCCTTCTATGAGCAATGGCTGGGCCTGGCGATGCTGGATGTGGCCACGAAGGACACGTCGGTGTATCAGTTCGACGATCAGCTGCGCGATTCCATGCGTCAGGAAACGCAGCGGTTCGTGGAAAACGTCATTTGGTCGGACGACGGACGCTTGTCGACACTGCTGCAGGCTCCGTACTCGTTCGTCAATGCCCCGCTGGCTACGCTCTATGGAGTCAAGGGGCCGGCCGACGCGCTGACCTATTCGAAGGTCATGTTCGATTCCACGCAGCAGCGCTTTGGCCTGCTCACGCAGGCGAGTTTCCTGGCCGCCTTCGCGCGACCCGACTCGAGCTCACCGGTGAAACGGGGGGCCTGGATCCGCAAGCGGCTGCTGTGCGGAGACCTCCCTGATCCGCCAAACGTGATCCCCGAACTGCCGGAAATCATGGACGGGGTGTCCAACCGGGACCGGTTCGCCATGCACGTGTCAGTTCCGGGCTGCGCCGCTTGTCACAAGCTGATTGACGGTCTCGGATTCGGACTCGAAGCCTACGACGGCGTCGGGCGCTATCGAACGATGGATCGCGGACTCCCGGTGGACGCGAATGGCGAAATCACCTCGACCGTGGACATCGATGGGAAGTACAACGGCGCCCAGGAGCTGTCAGCGGCGCTCGGGCGAAGTGCGCAGGTGCAGAACTGTGCGCCCACGCAGTGGCTCCGCTACGCCATGGCGCGGAGGGAAACGGCGGACGATTCCTGTGCGTTGAAGGCGATTCGCGAAGGATTCGCGGCATCCGGAGGCAATTTGAAAGAACTGATGGTCACGCTGACGCAGACCGACGCTTTCATGAACTACAAGCCGGCCAACTAGGAGACGCTATGAACAAACAACGATGGTTGGCGTCGCGACGGGCAATGTTGGGAATCTTGGGAGCCGGCGGCACCGCGGCGCTTCTGCCCAGAGGAAGAGCGGTCGCAGCGGCGGCGGCGCCGACGAGGTTCATCGTCGTGCACGTCCCCGAGGGAATGTGGACGAGCGCTCAACGTCCGGCCGCGGGAGCCGCGACGCTGGGGCCGATCTTCGGTCCTCTCGACCCGTACAAGTCGCAGCTGACGGTGCTCAACAACCTGAACATG
>PMNO01000065.1:3797-4428 GCA_003161835.1 Myxococcales bacterium
CCTTCGATATGAAGAAGAGCGTGATGGACTATGCCTTGGCCGATCTCGCCCCCTTGATGACGCGACTACCGGCCAGCGATCGCGACCGGCTCGACTCATACCAGGCGTCGCTGCGGGATATCGAGTCGCGACTTGCCATGGTGGCCCCCCCCGTGACGACCGGTGGAGCGTGTACGTCACCAACCCTGGGTGCGACGATGGACGTCAAGTTGGAGGCCAACTATCCGACGATCGGCAAGCTCCAGATAGACACGATGGTAGCAGCCCTGCAGTGTGGCCTCACCCGGGTTGCCAGCCTGCAGTGGGGAAACTCCGTGGACCAGTGCACCTATTCCTGGCTGGGCGTCAACGCGCTTGGCCACGATCTGGCGCACAACACCGGCAAGGTGGACACGGACGGCAGCAAGAAGCNNCGGTAGTGTGTTGGATCTGAGTGGCAAGACCGTGGGTGATCTACACGTGACCCTGCTCAATGCCTTCGGCATCCCGGACAAGACCTTCGGCAATCCTGCTTACACCACCGGCCCCATCACCGCTCTGGTGGCATAGGCCCGCTCCCAGCGTCGCCGATCCCACGCGGCAGCATCACAGCGGCTACAACGTCTCCGCCACCATCCCCGCCGGCCCGCTA
>PMNO01000065.1:4522-4702 GCA_003161835.1 Myxococcales bacterium
GGAATCGGAGAAGAATCGGTAGCTGTTGGTCGAGACGTCGACCCACCATTCCGCGCAGTGCCAATTGGCGTCGAATTTCCAGTTGTATGCGGATGACGTGCAACAGCCGTCGGTGGGGATATTGAAGAGCCACTGGTGAGCGCCGCTCATGTTTTCCACGATGTCGACGACGCGATTCTC
>PMNO01000716.1:0-3764 GCA_003161835.1 Myxococcales bacterium
GGATCGCCGGCCCGATTGCGCTTTTCTTCGGGATCCACCCGGAGATCGAAAAGCTCCACGTATTCGGGATGCTGGGGATAGCGGATGAATTTCCATTGGTCCGTCCGGACGCATTCGCTCCGGGGGATTTCCGGATGATCCCAAAGCTCCTCGCAGAAGATCTCTTGCCGCCAGGACGGAGAGCGCCGCCCGAGCAGCGGCCGCAGACTCGTCCCCTGGATCGCCCCCGGAATCCGGATCCCGGCAAAATCCATGATCGTCGGCGCCAGATCCACATTGAGAACCATCTCCNNCGGATCGTAGACGACCAAAGGGACGCGGATCGACAGGTCGTACATCAGCCATTTGTCGGCGTATCCGCGCTCGCCCAGGAAGTAGCCGTTGTCCGAGGTATAGAGGATGATCGTGTTCTTGTCCAGGCCGAGCCGGGCCAGCTCGGCCATGACTCGCCCCAGGACCAGGTCGATGCCGCTGATCATGCGGTAATAGCCCTTGACCATGGTTTGATACTTTTCCGGCGTGTCGAATCGCCAGGCCCAGCGAGTGCGACTCATGGTGTTTTTCAGAAAATCAGGCTGGGCTTCATAATAGGAGGGCGCGGCCATCTCCGGAACGGGGATGGGGACATCACGATAAAGGCCGTCCACGGCTGGCGGCCAGAAATACTGCTTGGGGTTGTCGTCGTCGGCATGCGGCGCCCAAGGACACCAGGCCATGCAGAAGGGTTGCCCCGGCTTGACCCCGCGCAGGAATTCCACGACCGCCTCCCCTTCCACCTCGGTCATGTGGCGTTCCACGCCGCCGATCGTCTGGACATGGGGCAGGCTCGTGAAGCGGGCGAAATCGAACATCTCCTTTTCAACGTCCTTCTCGACGGCCACTCCGAACTTGCCGACGAAGCCGGTCTGATACCCGGCCCGCCGGAGCGCCGCGGGGTAGCTCAGGGACGNNACAGCCCAGCGTGTCGAATCTCTGGTCGTCGGCCAGGATAAAGAGGATATTCGGCCGCTCCTCATCGCCGCCGGCGCCGATCCGCCGGGGGGCGAGGCTCAGGCCGCCGAACCCGGCCGCGGATATCTCCAGGAAATCGCGCCGCGTGATACCGGCCATGGCTTCACCCGTCTTTTTGCTTGTCGCTGTATAGCTCGCGGACACGGTCGACAACGATGGCCAGCAGAATGAGCAGGCCGAGGAAGGAATTTGCGTAATAGGGATTGGCCTTGACCTCGACCAGCCCGTGCTTGATCAGCATGAAGATGGCCGAGCCCATGAAGAGGCCCATCGCCGAGATGATCCCGCCGTTGAGCCCGGTCCCGCCGATGATGGCCACGGCGAAGGAGATGATCAGCCAGTCGTCGCCGGTCTCGGGCGCCGCCGAGCCGAGCTTGGAGGCCCAGAGCACCGCGGCCAGCGCGGCGAATGCGCCCGGGCCATGGACACCGTCGTACTCGGCCTGCGCGACACCGTTGTTATGGAAACCGAAATCGGTGAATTCAGGCGGGGCGTGGCACGCGATGCAGTTGCCGATCCCACCGCGCGCGAGCTCGGACGCGGATGCCGTGGCGGCCGCCGGCTCCGCCAAAAAGATCCGAAGGCCCGCCAGCGCCGCGGGGCCGAACACGAAATCCTGAGCATGGTGCGCGAACATCAGCACGCCAGGGTTGTCGACGAGCTTGGGCGCCGTCAGAGCTTCCAGCGCGACGCGCAGCCTACGGGCATAGGCGATCCCCCCCTCGCCCGGCTCGGGTTGCCGCGGCAAGCCGTTCAGGATCAGGAACCGGTCATAAGGAGAGCCGACGTAGCCATCGCCCGCGTCTCGCGCGAAGGTGAGCGTTTCCATGTAGGCGGATACCAGGCCCGCCACCGCGTGAAGAAGATCACCGTCGGTGGCGGCCGCGACATCGATCCGGTACCCCTCCGGGAGACGACACGCGGTGGGGATCTCCGCGGCAATCCCCCGCAGCAGCGTCGCGTACGGCAGGCCCCGGCAGGGACGCGCCAGGGGATCGCTGCCGTCATCCTCGCGCATCACGCGGGCGATGTGAGCCCGCGCCGTGGCCTCCTCGTTGGGCAGCCAGCCGAAATTTCGCCCCGTCAGCGTCCCCTCCACCAGATCCGCAGCGGTGGCGAACTGCCCGTCGAAGTGCAGGAAGAGCGGAACCCCGCGCTTGACGTTGGCGTTGACCAGGCCGGGTGAGTTGCGTGGTGTGCGGTTGTGGCCATCGCCCCGATCGGGGATGGGGCTGCGCCGGGCAAAATCGGCGTAGGTGCGCAGTCCCGTGGTCGCGGGCTCGGGCGACTCGTCGACCAGATGACACTGGCGGCAGTTCATCGACTTGCCCGCGAAGGGACCCGGCCGGGGAACGCCCGTCGTCTCCAGAATGTCCATCACGGGATCGCCAGTCGCGAGCGGGTCGTTGACACCGGCGGCGCGAACCGCGAAGAACTGCGCGAACCGCGTCTCCAGGAACAGCCGCTCACCCAGCGCCACCTCGGGTGGGTCTTCCGGCGGCTCGGGGGTGGGAGCATTGCAGCCGGCCGCCACAGTCAAGACGGCCACTACGCACAAAGCTATCGCGCGCGGCATGTTCTCAGAACATCCAGGTGATCGCGGCCGCCAGCTCATTGTAACCGCTCCCGGCACCGAACTCGTGTCTGCGGTAATCGCCCTTGAGTCCGATCTGGGGGATAGGCCGGTAGACCATCCCCACCGTGTACGTGTACCGGTTGAACCGCGGATTCGCCGTGAACCCGGCCGGGACGCGGGCCTGGGTGTTGACGTGGTCGAAACGGCCAAACAGCGTCAGATCCTGCTCCGTCGTCGGTGCCAGGAACCGGAGGAGATCATACCCCGCCTCCAGGTAGCCGCCGCTGAGCCGGGACGCGACGGGCACCGCGGCCATTTGCTCGACGCTGCCCGCCTGGAGCGCCTGGTTCAGCGCCGCCGCGTCGCCGATGAACATGACCGCGAGCTCCGCGCGTGCGGTGAAGCCGCGGATGCGGGTACGCGCGTCGGCCTCCAGCAGACCGACCGGCACGCCACCCACCGAGGAGCGCAGGGAGTTGCCCGAGGTCGCGGCATAGGCGCTGAAGCCGAGGGCCGTGCCGAGCCGAGGCTCGAGCCCCAGACGCAGCACACCCCCGAAATCGCGGGCGGCGGCGAGCTGCGCCTCCTGGTGACCGTCCGCGATCCCGGTGTCGGCCCTGAACCCGTTCGCGTTGAATCCATTGACCAGATAGAGCTGGTAGGTGAAGCCGGTGGCGAGCTCGCCAAAGATCCCGAAGCCCGGCTCACGCCAGGTCGACGGTATCACCAGGACGTCGACGTCCGGGCGATCGACGCCGTTGAACGTGGGCGGCTCGTGATACACGTTGATGATCCCGACCGGCATGATCATGAGACCGGCGCGCAGGTTCAGGCGGCGGCCGAACAGGCCATCCAGATACGCCTGTTCCACCTCGAACTCCCCCTCGTCGCCGGACGAGGCGATCGCGTGTTCGATCTCCAGCTCGGAATAGAATCGGATGTGCTCGGT
Source organism: Myxococcales bacterium (assembly GCA_003161835.1). GTDB lineage: Bacteria > Myxococcota_A > Polyangia > Fen-1088 > Fen-1088 > FEN-1088. Next base: position 3,537 of record PMNO01000716.1, read on the forward strand.
GAAGTTGTGACCGACGAAGAGCACCAGCCGTCGCAGATCGACGATCGCGGGTCCGTTCGAGGGAGCGTTCAACGTCAGCTCGCCGTAGCCGCCGATGGCCGTACCCGAATACGGGGAGGCCCGACCGATCGCGTTCTCGATCGCGGACTCGCGCGGCAGCTCCATCGTGGGCATGTCGTGCTCGATGGCAGTCTCGGCGGCGGAGCCGGAAGGCGGCGCGACGGGCGC
>PMNO01000716.1:3791-6140 GCA_003161835.1 Myxococcales bacterium
GACCGTCAAGCCGCCAGCCCACCGCCGCGTTGACTGCTACAGAAACCCGACCACGGATATCGGCGTGTTGCGGTTGCTGACGCTGCCATCGCCCAGTTGATTGACGTCGTTTGCGCCCCAACAGGACAGGCCGGCCGAATGGCGCGCGCACACGTGGCCGGACCCCGACGAAATGGACGTGACACCGGCGATATCGACGACGTTGACCGGTGTCAGGGAATTCGTCGCGCCGGCGTTGCCAAGCTGGCCAAATTCGTTCTTGCCCCAGCAGGAGGCCACCCCCGAACGACGAATGACGCACGCATGTTGCAGACCGACCGTCACCTGGATTGCGTCCGAAATGCCGGTGATCGCGAGCGGAACCGCGCTGACCTTCGGAGTCGCAACCCCGAGCACGCCGTCCGAGTTGTTGCCCCAGCACGACACCTGCCCTCCCCCCATGTGCCGAACGCAGACGACCGTTCGCCCCGCGGCCAGCTCGACGGCATCGGACACGCCCATGACGGGAGCTGGCGCCGCGCGGCCCACGGTCGTGCCGTCGCCCAACACGCCCACCTTGTTGTCCCCCCAGCACAGGACCACGCCGTCGTTGCGTCGCGCGCAGCTATAGGCATCCCCGCATTCCACCTCGGCCACATCGGCCAGGGTCGGGACCATGCGCGGCGCCAAAATGGGATCCGTCCCCGGCTGACCGGTCTGAGCGCTGGTGTTCTGGCCCCAACACCAGACGGTCCGGTCGGTCCGCACGGCGCAGGTGTGGCCTCCCCCGCCCGCGATCTGCTCGCAATCGCTCAGGCCCGGCACCGCGACGGGCGTCGTGGAACGGGTCAAGTTGCCCGTCCCCAGCTGTCCGGTGGTGTTGGAGCCCCAGCACCACGCCTTCTTGGATTGATCGCAGATACACGAATGGGCCTGCCCCAGCCCGACGCTGGCCGGGTTCTTCATGACCTTCACCGATTGGCGGGTCTTGGCATTCAGGGTGGTCCCGCTTCCGAGTTGTCCATCGAAATTCCGCCCCCAGGCCCACAGCGTCCCGCCGTCCACCGCCGCCGAGTCGAAGCTGGACGCCCAGACGGTGCGCCCCTGCACAGGCATCGGGGGTTCGCCGCCTGGCCCCGCGGGCAACTTCCCCGTCCAGATGGGCAGCGATGTGCCCGGACGGGCGGTGGGGATGCAGCCCGCGGTCCCGCACGTTTCGTCGCCCGCGCACATCGCGACCTGATTCGCACACGACGTGAGCAGCAGCATCTCCAAGAGGCGCGTCTGCCCGACCACGAATTCCGTACGCGCGTCTTGTTGAATGACCTGGGCTCCCCCGATGCCACCCAGCAGCCCGGCCACGCTGATCGAAACCGGCGACAACGCACCCTGCGCGACCAGACCCAGCGTGCGCGGGAACGGAGGCTCGCGGGGATCGGTCAGGTCGATTTCGATCGCCTGGTTCGTTTGGGTGGGCCCCCAAACGGATATCGTCACGTGATCGATGTCGGTGGGAACCGTGAGGTTCGTATCGATCGCCAGAACTATCTCGGACGACTTTCCACAGGCAAGCGCGACACATGCCAAGGCACACACGGCCAGCGGGGAGAGCCATCTCGAGGTCATAGGCCTGGCCGAAATTAGCACGCTTTGCCCGCGGGACGTGCTGGGTCTCGGCCTGTCTAGGCCCGGCCCCGCGGACGCCCGCCGCGCCGATCACGGCGGCCGCCAACGGCCAACCAGATCAATCCGCCCAGGCACCCATAGGCGAAGAGATTCCCCAGGTAGCGATACGCCCCCCCGCGATCCAACAGCGCGGCCTGCACCAGCAGCGCCGTGGGTTGGGGCGGCGGATCGGTGTCGGGGTCGACGGCGGGCATCGACGCACGNNCAAGTTGGGCTCGAGCGCCGCCACTTCGCGAGTGAAGCCCGGAAGGATGTCTTCGTAGCAGATCAAGGGACCCACCCGAAATTCGCGGCCACCCACCACCAACGGAAACACAGCCGGATGCGTTCCCCGGTTGTAGTTGGAGGCATCGGGAAACACGTCGGTGAACCACGGGATGTGTTCGTAAAAAGGAATGTATTCCCCGAAGACGAGCAGGAAGACCTTGTCGAACCTGCCCGTGACGTGACCCGTTTCGTTCAACATCAGGGCCGTGTTGTAAGGGAAACGGTCCTTGTTCGACCGCGGTTGCGTCGACAACGTGATCGCACCGAACAGCAAAGGCACCGAAAATCCGTCCCGTATGCGGCGCGGATCCCCGACCGCGAAATCCCCCTGCACGTCGCGCGGCAGGGCGTAGGGATAGGATGACTCGGGCCAAACAACCAAGTCGGGCGGGGGTGCCAGCCGCGCCAGCGCGACGG
>PMNO01000413.1:0-301 GCA_003161835.1 Myxococcales bacterium
ACGACCACCATCGCGTCCGGAGCTGCCTCGAGGAGGCCGCGGTACATCGCCCCCCAGTCCTTGCTCATCTGCCCCCCGGACAAACGGGGGCGTTCGCCCCGCGGAAGAACCACGGTATTTGCTTGTTTGCGATCTCATCCTCCTTCGCCGCCGACCCGCGCCACCAACATCCGCCGTCAACCTCGCACCACCCCGCACTGCGACCCAAAGCGCAGATGCGACGGGGGCGTGTAACTCGCGCGTCCCCACATCGACCAATCCCACGCGGGACTTGAGAGCACCGCGAACTCCCTGCTCGTGG
>PMNO01000413.1:348-564 GCA_003161835.1 Myxococcales bacterium
AATTCCGAGGCCCTTGAGCCGATGGATCACCAGCCCTTGGGCCATGGGGATGATTTCAACGGGAATGTGGCCGCGCTCTGCCAGGGAGCTCACCAGCTTGTCGCCCGTCACCAGGATCACCTGGCGCTTCGCGGCGGCGGCCACGATCCGCTCCCGCACGAGCGCGCCTCCGCGGCCCTTGACGATGTCCAGACTCGGCGCCACCTCGTCGGCCCC
>PMNO01000413.1:617-2869 GCA_003161835.1 Myxococcales bacterium
ATCGTTGGTCACGAACAACAGTATGCGCCATCTCCGCGGTGGCGGGATGGCTTGCGGAGCCGTGATAGAGTGCGCGACCATGATCGAGCACACGCACAAGGATTTCGAGCAGGAGCTCCAGGAGCTGCGCCGGCGCCTTTCGAGCATGGCGGAGCGCGCGGCGGAACAGATCGCGCTGGCCATGAAGGCGCTGATTGATCAGAACGACGATCTCGCGCACCAGGTGGTCAGGGCCGATACCATCATAGACGCCGACGAGAACGACATTGATCGCCTGGCCATGCAGATTCTCGCCACCCGGCACCCGGTCGCGTCGGACCTGCGCTTCATCACCATGTCGCTGAAATTCGTGGTCGACGTGGAGCGCATCGGCGATCTCGCGGCGGGCATCGCGAAGCGCGCGCTGGAGCTGAACCGGCTGCCGACCCTGGAGGCGCGGGGCGATCTGACCCAGCTCGCCGTCATGGTGCAGAAGAACCTGCACATCGCCATCGACAGCTTCGTCAGAGGCGACGCCGCGCAAGCCGCCGTGGTCATCAAGGCCGACGTGGAGATCGATCGCATCAACGCGAGCCTGTTCGCGCAGCTGGTGGCGCACGTGGCCGCCGATCCAGCCACCGTCACGCGGGTGCTGCCGCTCACCTCGGTGTGTCGCTACCTCGAGCGGATTGGCGATCACGTCAAGAACCTGGCCGAGGANNGCGGCTCCGGGTTGCCTAAGGTAGCACCTGGCCCCACGCGCGAGAGTCTGCTTTCCTCCGGGGCGAGGAAGCAGCCGCCCGCGCCGCCCAAACCCACATCTTAGTAAGGAGACACGGAACTATGTCGAAGACCTCGATTCTCGCCTGCACCCTCGCTGTCCTCGGATTGGCCACCCCGCTCGCGGCCTTCGGCGCCGGTACCACGCTCAACGGCAGCGGGTCGACATTGTCGAAGCCGTATCAAGAAACCGCGATCGAGGAATTCAAGAAACTGAACAAGGGCCTCACGCTCAACTACGGCGGCGGCGGCAGCGGCAAGGGCCGCCAGGACCTGGCCGACATGGTGGTCGACTTCGCGGGTTCCGACTCGCCCTACAAGGAAGCCGACATGGCGAAGATCAAGGGGGGCGAGGTGCTGTACTTTCCCATCCTGCTCGGGCCCATCACGGTGAGCTACAACGTCGAAGGCGTGGACAAGCTTCATTTGTCGGCCGACACGATCGCGAAGATCTTCCAGCGCGACATCAAGAAGTGGAACGACAAGGCCATCGCGGCCGAAAACCCGGGCGCCAAGCTGCCCGACGCGGATATCGTCGTCGCCCACCGCGCCGACGGCTCGGGAACCACCCAGAACTTCACTGAGTACTTGAACGGCGCCGCCAAGGGCACCTGGAAGCTGAAGAGCGGCTCGACGGTGGAATGGCCCAGCGACACGCAGGCCGGCCAGGGCAATGGCGGCGTGGCCCAGATCGTGAAGTCGACGAAGGGCGCGATCGGCTACGTCGATCTCTCGGACGCCAAGGCTTCGGGGCTCAAATACGCCAGCGTCAAGAACCAGGCCGGTAAGTTCGTCGAGCCGACCACCGCCGCGGCTTCGGCGGCGGGCGACGGCATCGAGGTCAAGCCCAACCTTCTGTTCAGCGCGCTCAACGCCAAGGGTGAAAAATCCTACCCGATCACGTGCCAGACCTGGGTGATCGTCTACGCGAAGCAGACCGACGCCGACAAAGGGGAAGCCGTGAAGGCCTACCTCAAGTTCCTGGTCAAGGACGGTCAGAAGCTGCTCAGCGAGATCGACTACGCGCCGCTGCCCAAGAGCCTGCAGGACAAGGCCGTCAAGCAGCTCGACAAGATCCAGGTTCCGAAACCCAAGGCGCCCTGATCGATGCTCGATCTGCGAGGACACAAGGCGTACGCGGACCGTACGTTTCGCTGGGCGGCGGCGAGCGCGGCGGGGCTCGTGCTGCTGATCCTGGGACTGATCGCGATCACGATCAGCCGCCGCTCGGTGCCCGTGTTCCGGCAGATGGGGTTGGGATTCTTCACCACCACGCGGTGGTCGCCGGCCGATACCCTCTTCGGCGCCTTGCCTTTCATCTGGGGGACGGCCTTCACCGCGGTGATCGCGCTGGTGATCGCGGTGCCCATCAGCCTGGGGATGGCGCTGTTCATGACCCAGGTGGCGCCGCCCAAGGTCAGAAGGCCCTTGGTGTACTTGATGGATCTTCTGGCGGGCGTCCCCTCGGTCGTGTTCGGCCTGTGGGGCGTTCT
>PMNO01000413.1:2880-4794 GCA_003161835.1 Myxococcales bacterium
GCGGTGATGCTCGGGTTGGGCAGGGCCATGGGTGAAACCATCGCCGCCGCGCTGGTCATCGGCTCGGCGCTCGGCCAGATGACCCTGCGCCCGTTGGCGGCAGGCAATTCGATGCCGGCGGTGATCGCCAACGAATGGGGTGAGGCGGACGATTTGCACAAGTCCGCGCTGATCGCGCTGGCCGTGACACTGTTCGTGATCACGATCGTGGTCAACCTGGTCGCCACGGGAATCGTGCAGCGTTCCATGAAGAGGGCACAAGGGTCATGATGGAGCTTGCCGAGACCGCCGACATTTCAGCCGCCGCAACCGCCGCGCCGATTCCGGACTTGACCGCCAAGCCGAGCTGGCGCTCGGCCAAGAGCACGATAATGACCGGGTTGATGGTCGCCTCGGTGCTGGCCGTCGCCCTGCCCCTGATCGCGGTCGTTTGGGCGGTCCTGGCGCGCGGATTCGCGGTCGCCTTCAAGAGCTTCCCGGATTTCTTCATCCAGGAGATACCCACGGTGGCGCGCCGCGCGGGTCCCGGCATGGGCCCGGCCATCCTCGGCACCTTGCTCGTGACGGGAGCCGCCACCCTGATCGCGGTGCCGCTCGGTGTCCTGGGCGCCGTTTACCTGCACGAGTACGGCCTCAACAATCGCTTCTCCAAGCTGGTGCGGTTCATGTCCACCGTCATGAGCGGTGTCCCCTCGATCGTGATGGGCTTGTTTATTTACGTCCTGTGGACACTCCGCTTCGGATACTCGGCCTTTGGCGGCTCGCTGGCGCTGTCTTGTCTGATGCTGCCGGTGGTGATCGGCTCGACCGAGCAGATGCTGAAACTGGTCCCGCATCACCTGCGCGAGGCCGCCTACGCGCTCGGCGTGTCAAAGAGTCGTACGATCTTGACCGTGGTGTTGCCCGCGGCGCTGCCCGGCATCGTCTCCGGCTCGTTGCTCGCGGTCGCGCGCGCCGCCGGCGAGACCGCGCCCCTGCTCTTCGCGGTGGGGGCGGCCAACGAGTACAACCCGCACCTTTTCGAGCAGGCGAACACCGCCCTGTCCATTCAGATCTTCGGCAACGCGACGTCATCCTTCGTGGCCGCCCAGGACCGTGCCTGGGGCGCGGCGCTCACGCTCGTATTGCTGACCTTTGTCATCACGCTCGTCGCGCGCGTTTTCACCGCGCATATCGCCAGCAGGAGGTAGTCTCACATGCTCCCCGAGGATCGACTGGAAATGCCCATGACCCGACCACACCGGAGCGGACCGACCACCAAGGCGATCGAGGTCAGCACGCCGCGGGAATCCACCCGACCGGGCTCGGCGGTCGTGTTCGATCTCGAGGAGGTCGAGGTTTTCTATGGCGCCTTCCGGGCGGTCAGCCGGGTCACGATGAAGATCTTCCAGAACGAGATCACCGCCTTCATCGGCCCCTCCGGCTGTGGAAAGACCACCGTCTTGCGCAGCTTCAATCGCATGCACGACGTCACTCCAGGCGCCCGGGTCGCGGGCGGCTTGCGCTACCGCGGCGCCGCGCTGTACGGTCCCAACGTCTCGGCCACCGAGGTCCGGCGGCGGATCGGGATGGTGTTCCAGAAGCCCAATCCGTTCCCCAAGAGCATCTACGACAATGTCGCCTTTGGCCCCCGATCGAGCGGTATCCAATCCAAGGCGGAGCTGGACGTCATCGTCGAAAAATCCTTGCGCAGCGCCGCCCTGTGGGACGAGGTCAAGGATCGCCTGAAGGCTTCCGCGCTTGGCATGTCGGGCGGGCAACAGCAACGGCTGTGTATCGCGCGCACCATCGCGGTGGGCCCGGAAGTTGTCTTGATGGACGAGCCGTGCAGCGCGCTCGATCCCATCGCGACCGCGCGCATCGAGGAGCTCATGCGGCAGCTCAAGAGCAGCTTCACGATCGTGATCGTCACGC
>PMNO01000413.1:4872-4998 GCA_003161835.1 Myxococcales bacterium
CCTGGTGTTCTTGTATCCTGTACGTTTGTCTGTCATACTGAATTCCATGAGTCAGACATCGGTATCGACCTGGGGTGAGGGGCTGTTCGGAGAGTCGTGGGTCCCGGAGCTGGGAGTTCCGCTCGC
>PMNO01000540.1 GCA_003161835.1 Myxococcales bacterium
CGTGGGGGTCGCTGGGGTCGTGGGGGTCTTGGGAGCTGGACTAATTCGAAAAGGAGATCACACATGGAAAAATTGAGCATCGCAGAAGCAATCGAAGTGACCGCGAAACAACTCCTGCGTCCCGAGGGATACGTCCATCCCCCGCTGACGATGGACCTGGCGAAGCGAGCCGCAGGGCTGATTCTGGAGTCGTTCCCGTGCAAGGGGGGCGAGGTTGAGGTGCGCATCGCCCAGACCCGCATGGAAGCCGTTGCCATGGCCGAGGCGCTTGGCTGCCCGCGGTCGGACCTGGTGAGCAGCGACGGCAAGTCGGTCCTGTACGATGGCCTGGGAGGGGCGACATCGGTCTACTGGCTGGGCGGCGCCCTCTCGGCAGTCCGGTCGGGAGAGTACGTGCCCTCGGCCGAGGACCTGGCNNCACATGGAGGATGGCTCACGGGCCCCGGTCCTGATCGTGATTGCCCTGCCGCCCGTCGAGCGGCGAGACGACCGGGCCCGCCTCCACTGCGCCGACGGCCCTGCCGTGGCCTACAGCGACGAAGAGCAGTACTTCTGGCACGGGGTGTCGGTGGGCAAGGACATCATCACCCGCGACACGTGGACCGCGGCTGAAATCGAGGCCATCAAGAACACCGAAGAGCGGCGCGCGCTCGCGGAGCGGCTTGGTGGGGACAAGATCGCGAAGATCATGCAGTTGAAGGAGGTCAACACCTGGACCGACCCTGCGACATCCCTGACCTATCGGCTTCTGCGCTCCGACGTCCTGAACATGCAGTACCTCGAGATGCAGTCGCCCGCCCTCCACGATGGCACGCAGCCGACCTACCTGGAGAGCGTCCACCGCGAGCTCAAGACCGCAGCGGGCGCGCGCCGATGGCGCTTCGCGGATGATGACGAGTCGCCCGAGGACTGCGACGATAACCCGACCCTGACCTACCGAGCCGAGCGGTGAAGCGTCGGGTGTCGCGGTTGCCGCGGGGGTCGCGGCTGAGNNACTAATTCGAAAAGGAGATCACATGTTGAAGGTCATCAAAGCAAGCGAACCGATCGAAGTGAAGACCATCGTGATGTGCGTCTATGCCCCGCCTGGCGTGGGGAAGACGAGCTTGGCGTCCACCGCGAGCCGTCCGCTGTTGCTGGACGCGGACCTTGGAGCTCACCGAAGCCGCAACCGCGGCGATACCGTCCGGGTGGAGTCGTGGGGGGACGTCGCGTCCATGAAGGCCGAGGACTTCGCCGGCTACGACACGATCATCGCCGACACGGCGGGTCGCATTCTGGACCTGCTCTCGGTCGACATCATGCGCGAGGACCCCAAGGCGGGCCGGGCCGGCTCCCTGACTCTCCAGGGATACGGGACGCTGAAGGGGCGGTTCCTGGGGTGGGTGCGGGCGCTGCGTTCGTATGGCAAAGACGTGATCTTCGTCTGCCACTCTGACGAGCAGCGCAAGGGCGACGAGGTCATCGAGCGCCTGGACGCCCAGGGCTCGAGCAAGGGCGAGATCTACAAGTCGGCCGACGCGATGGGGCGGATCTACCTCCGCGACGGGGCGCGCACGCTGAACTTCTCACCGACCGACACGGCCTTTGGGAAGAACCCTACCCAGCTTCCCGTGCTAACGGTGCCAGACTTCGGAGTCGAGCCGCAGTACCTGGCGGGGGTCATCAAGCAGATCAAGGGCGCCATGAACAAGGAGAGCGCCGANNGACTTCGATGCCATGCTGGCAGAGGTTCTGAAGGCGCCCGAGGCCATCCAGCTGAACGCCAAGCGGCTGTTGGTGAAGGCCGCAAAAATCAGAGGCTTCGGGTACAACAAGGACACCAAGGCGTTCGACCTGGCGGCGCCATGAAGACCGCTTACGAATGGGTGAGGGATGGCGTGCGCGTTCGTGCGATGGTGCGGGCCATCCAAGCGGACGCCCTCCATTGGGCCGCCATGGTGGTCCTGGACGACAGGGGCGAGATTGCAGCCTACGAGGCCATCAAGGTCCAGATCGCCCGCCTCGAGCGCGGCGAGGATGGTCAGACATGAGGCGCCGGGTGACCGAGGACATTCGAAGCTTCTCGTCTTGCGCCTGGTGCGTGGACCAGAATCACGTCACACACGTCAAGCACGACATCGGCGAAGCTTGGCTGGGTTGGTTTGGTGGCTACGGCGGTCGGAGGCTTCCATGAGGCGGCGATGGTGCGGTCTGACCGTTGTGGAGCGACGGGCGACTCGTCGTCATCCGCGAGGCGCCATCGGCGCGCGCCGGGCGGCTGGCGTGCCCGAACTTATGGTCAGAAAAATGCACTGGAAGGAGTGGTGGCTTCCATGATTCGCATCAGCGCCTCTGACCTGGAATCTCTGAGATTCTGGCAGGAACGCGACGACGGGAGCCTCGAGGACCTGCGTCGCAAATTGCGCCACGAAGAGCCACCGACTCCGCAGATGGAGGCTGGGCGGGCCTTTGCGAAGATGTGGGAGACGATGCGGCCGGGGGCGGTCGAGGTGGCCGAGGTCGAGGGCTGGACCTTCGACATGACCGACCTTGAGGCGGTNNGTCTACCTCTTCCTCTTCGGGTGCAGGAAGTTCCAGTACGACGTCTTCGTGGGGCGGTACCAGGGCAAGACGGTCAAGATCAATGAGTACCATCCGCTGGAGTTCTACCGCTACCCTGGGCTGGAGGATGACGTGCGAGCGGCCGTGAACGAACTGGCCGAGATCATCTCGGTCCATCTCCAGGAAAGAGTGACACCATGAACTATTCACCGAGCAGAGTGTTGAACGTTGGCGACATCCAGTTGCCCGACGACATCGAAGAGCGGCGCAAGAGCGACCGGGTGCGGGACCTGGCGGCATCCATCAAGGCCAGNNCGCCGGGACAACATCGACGAGTTGCGGGCGGAGTACGTGACGACGCTGGAGCGCATCCTGAAGGCGCAGAAGGCGCCGCCGGCCCCTGATGCCCCGCCGACCCTCGGGCGGCCCAGGACCGCAAGGGGCGAAGCCGTGGACATGGTTGCAGCGGCGTCCGGGGTCACGCCCAATGCGGTGAGGCGGTCGCTGGCCAAGTTGGCCGAAGAGGAGGCGGGCGACCCGGCCGAGAGCATCGAGCAGGCCGCGGATCTGCCGCCCCCGGTGGAGACGTGGGGGGTGCCGGTGGAGCACTTGGCGCAGGAGTTCGCAGAGATCCGAATCGTCCAGGCGGCGATGGACGAGGCGGCGCGGGCGACCAAGGCGGCGCTGGCCGCGGTCAAGGCCCTGAAGGACGGCGGGAAACTCTCGTCCTGGGCCTTCTTGAAGGTGGCGCCCGCCCTCAGCAACGCGGCCGAGGACACCCGGTACTGGCGGCCGACCTACCTCTGTGCCTACTGCAAGGGCCTGGTGCATCGGCGGGCGGCTTGCACCGGGTGCGCGGGCGTTGGATACCTGGGGAACACCGCGGTCGAGGGTATCGCCATGGAGTTGCAGCGCAGGGGCGAGGACGCACTGGTGACGGGTCCGAAGGGCACCTTCATGACGCTGGAACAGGCGCGGACGCCCGCCAAGGCGCCGGCAAAGGAGATCGAACTGACCGACCAGGACATCGCAGCCTCCGACGAGGACATTCCGTTTTGAAGCGGCGACTCCAAAAGACCAACGGGCGCGCGGGTAACGTGCGCCGCCTGGCCTACAAGGCAGCCGAGGTGGAAGCGTACTGGGACTGGATCATGCATGACGCTCGCGTTCGGGGTCGCCTCCCGTGAGCGCGCAGTTGTCCATCCTGCCGGTGGCCCCATCGCTCTGGAAGCCACCTGTGACGCCGAGGGCCAGGGTGCCTCGGGCCTACCAGCGCGAGGCGTTCATCAACGGGATGAGGCACTTCGAAGACGGCAAGCGCGAGACCCTGATCATCTCGGCCACGGGCACGGGCAAGACCTTCATGGCCAGTCAGTTCGTGGCAGCCATACCCGGGAATGCGCTCTGGTTGAACGACCGCATCCACCTCGTGGGCCAGGTGCGGGACGAGCTCGCCGGCATGCTCAACCGTGACGTGTGGATCGAGCAGGGGGACACGCGGGCCCCCTCGCACGGCCGGGTGGTGGTGGGGTGCGTGCCCTCGATGGCGCAACCCAAGCGCCTGGCGCAGATGGACCCGAAGCGGTTCTCGCTGATCGTGGTAGACGAGGCCCACCACTGCCTGGCCTCCACCTACCAGCGCATCCTGGGGCACTTCCCCGAGGCCAAGGTTCTGCTGGTGACCGCGACGCCCGACCCCCTGACTGGCATCGAAAGCGTGTGCCTCGACTACCAGTGGCTCAGGGCCATCGGGGACGGCTACCTGGTGCCGGTGAGGCTCGCCCAGGCCCGTCGCATCGACGTCAGCAGGATCAAGACCTCGGGGGAGTTCTCGGACGATCAGGTGGCCGAGGTCATGGGGGACGACGTCATTCGGGGTATGTGCGACGACATCGTCAAGCTGGCCATGGGGCAGCGTGGGGTGCTGTACATGCCCCGGGTGGACGTGGCGCACATCGCCGCGGGGGTGCTGAACACGCTGGTGCCTGGGTGTGCCAGGGCCATCGACGGCTCCCAGGAGGACCACGTCAAGGCGGCGCTGATGAAGGGCCACAAGGCGGGAGAGTTCCCGTACCTCGTGAACGTGGGGATGGTGGTCGAGGGCCACGACGACAGCGGTATCATGTGGATCGGTCACGGGCGCCCCAGCAAGAGCCGCGTGAGCGTGACCCAGACCACCGGGCGGGGAGGGCGCCCATTGTGCGCGGTGGACCAGTACGACACCGCCGAGGCCCGACGTGCAGCCATCGCCTCGAGCCCGAAGCCACACGTCCTGGTGTTCGACTTCGTGGGGAACCTGGGGAAGCACAAGCTTCAGACTCTCGTGGACGTGATGGCGCCAAAGGACATGGAGGAAGCGGTCAAGAAGCGGGCGCGGGACCTCCTGGACAAGGACAGCGGGGGAGACGTGGAGAAGGCCATCGCCACGGCCCAGCGGCTCACGCAGCAGGAGCGCCAGGAGGAGGTGGCGCGGGTGGCCCGGGTGGAGGCGGCGCGGTTCGAGTGGAAGATCGTGGACCCGTTCACGGCCTTCGGGATGCCCGGCCAGACCGACGTCGCCACGGCCCTGACCAGGGCGACCCAGGCCGAGCGCGCGATGCTCTTTCGGGCGGGGGTGGACGTGACGCCGTCGCTGACGAAGACTGACGCCCAGCGGCTGATCCGAGCGGTGAAGGCGAGGGAGCGGGCCGGCCTCGCGTCGTTCGGCCAGATCAAGATCCTGTCGAGGCACGGCATCCAGGCCCAGCGCATGTACGCAAAGACCGCCCGGCGACTGATGGATGCCATCGCCAGGCACAACGGGTGGACGCCACCAAAGGAGACCATCGATGCCATCATCAGCAACAGGGGCTAACCCGGTCATCGAGTCCATGGAGGTGAAGGCTGCCGGCGACCTGGCGCGCATGCTGGAACTGCGGCGCTGGCTGACTGGCCTCGGATGCTGCTGGGCTTGCACGCTGACGTTCGCGTGCCTGGCAGTGGAGCGAGAGGCCTATCGCGACGTCTCGGGGCTGGAGCTGTGGTGCGCGGAGCCCGGCAGGCTGCCGGCGTGCCGGGACGTGGCCTCGAAGGCGTGGCCCACCAGGCCGAAGAGGGATTCGTGAGGCGGCTCATCAAGTTCAGCCACGGCACCAAATGGTCTGACGTATTGGTGCTTACATATTGGTGGGAGTTGGATGGACGCATGTGGAGGCTGTGGAAGAGTTGGAAGCTTCGATAGTCCAAAAGGAGATCACATGGGAGCAGAACATCAGAGCATGAACAGGGTTCAACTAGTTGGCCGACTCGGCTCGGACCCCGAGTTGAAGTACACCGCCAATAACAAGGCGGTGGCCAAGTTCACGATGGCCACGAACGAGGCGTGGACCGANNAAGTTCCTGCGGAAGGGGTCACTCGCGATGGTCGAGGGTCGCCTCAAGACCGAGAAGTGGGAGAAGGAAGGCCAGAAGCACTACTCCACGGACGTGGTGGCGACCCGGGTCATGTTCCTGGACAGCATGACCGGCAGGGAAGACGAGAGAGAGTTCAGGCCGAAGCGTCAGGAGCCCAGCAGGTCAACGGGGACAAGCGAGGGCTCCAAGCCTTCGTCGGGGGCGTCGGACGATGAGATACCCTTCTGAGACTTGCGGAGGCGGTCGTTCGCTCGCGCTGTGAGCCCGCCCATCTGGGCGATCTCGGCCATGCGTTCCTTCGAGGTCGTCTGGGCGCGGGCGAGCCCGCCCAGGCGGCCGGCTTCCTGCGGTGTCATCTTTACCTTGGAGGGCTTTTCCATGAACAGCAATCTTAACACGGCTTTCTTCTGGGTCCCAGGGCCGCTCCCTGGGCTCAACGAAATCATAGCAGCCGCGAAGTCTGGACGGGGGTCGGCGAACGCCTACCACCGCGTGAAGAAGCAGTGGACAAACACCGTTGCGGTGCAGTGTCTGTCGGCCGGTCTTCACAGGCAACCTTTCAAGGGCCCGGTGCGTATCTGCCTCGATTGGATCGAGCCGAATCGAAGGCGCGACCGAGACAACGTCTCATGTGGGGCAAAGTTTGTCATCGACGGACTTGTGGCGGCAGGGGTGATTTCCTCCGATGGCTGGAACACCCTCTACTCGATCGTCACCACATGGGCAGTGGACAAGAACCGGCCGGGGGTGGCGGTGACGATCCTAGCGGTCCCGTAGGTGGACCCCGAGCGTCCGTGACGCATCGGCCATGACGTGGCCTATCTCGGCGAAGATGTCTCGGACGCCAGCAATTTGGCTTCGTCGGCGAGGGCCGCGAGTCTTTGCAATGCCGAGTCGAATCTGACCAAGCCGCTCTGCAAGGAAGCGAAGCCGAGGCTCAAACTCAAGGAGGAACGAGACTGTGAGGTCGTGCTCCTCGGTGATGATGTCGCCATCGGAAACTTCATGTTCGTCACGTCCGTTCCCAGCGCTGGAGTCAGCATCGTTCACGTTACCCCCGGTGGCATTGTGTACCTCGAGTAGTCGAGGTAAAATTGGACCTCCAGCGTTTTCCTGGTGCGCTGGTACACCCCGTCCCCATCATGGGAGCCGGCGTCGTTCGTGTTCCCTTCAATCGTGGCGAGCAGGTGGCCGCCGTCGGCGACGTCGAGCACCAGCCCGGTATGCTTGTGGCCTCCCAGGATGAAGATGGCGCCCGGGGTCGGGTCCACCCGTCTCACTGAGGCTGGGGACCGCTCGTCGAGCGTCCAGACGCCCGCGGTGAGAGGCACGGGGCATCGGATGCCCATCTGGTCAGCGGCACGGCGAAACATCGCGCACACGAAGATGGCGCACCAGGGGTCGGCGGCGTTGGGATCGTGACCAATGTCTCGGTTGTAGGTGTCGATCTCAGGGCCCCGGTTCCGGCCGTGTTCACGGACTCCGACCTGGGTCAGGGCAATGGCGAGGGCCCGCTGGACGAGCTCGGTCACCGCAGGCCCCTGCGGTAGCTGCGGCTGGTCCGGTTGGAAAGCTTGCGTGCGCGCGTAGCCGCCGCCGCGGCAGGGTCGTACTGGTCGCCCCAGATGTCGGTCTCGTCGCCGTTCTGGTCGCGCACCACCATGTAGGACTGGGGGCGGAGCTCGAACTCCTCGACGCACAGGCCGAGGTAGTCGAAGGGTGGCCCCTTCGCGATGCCGAACCACGCCGGCAGGACGAAGTTGCTCACCAGGACGGGCCGGGCCTTGCCCATGACCGTCGCCTGAATGGGGTACTCGTCAGCCTCCACGGGGTCGGCCACCTCGAACGCCACATATCGCCCGTCAGGCATCTTCACCCACCGGTCGGCCGTGGAGTCGCAGATCTCCTCAACGCACTCGTGGGAGAGCCTGGAGGCCATCCCGTCGCCTCCCAGGACGAAGCCGTAGGCGCTGGTCCCGTCGAAGGTGTGGTATGCGACCGCGCCGCCACCCACGTCGAAGTGATCGACGATGGTCATCAGGCGGCAGACGTCCGCCACCACCGGGAGGTTGCGGGGGTTGGTGTAGAAGCGAACCGGGGTGTACTGGACGCCCTCCCACTTGGGGCACAGGTGCTCCCTCAG
>PMNO01000435.1 GCA_003161835.1 Myxococcales bacterium
AATCGTTCAGCGAACGCAGTCGACCCCTGGGAGGAACACCATGATCGTTGAAGCAGAGGTAACCATCAATGGGTCCAAGGCGGCTGTCTGGGCAGCCATCACGAATATCGAAAACGCCGCGGAAACCGTCAGCGGAATCAAAAATATTGAGATTCTAGAAAGACCGGCGAGCGGGCTCATTGGACTCAAGTGGCGAGAAACCCGCATGCTTTTNNAGCAGCGCAGGCATTACCTTGTCGGAGTCTCATGAGTCGAAGCCTGACGGTATCCGTGCGACGTTGATGTCAATCCCGATGTCGCTCTTCTTCAAGGGCACGATCAAGAAGGCGCTCCTCCAAGACCTCAACGACATTAAGTCCGCCGTTGAAGGCTAAACCGAGCGCGCGAGAGCCCGAATCACTCGAGCGACAGATAGGCTCCGTAACAAGCGTCGGGAACCGCGTTGGTCGGATTGCTACGATAGAGCTCGCAGCTTGAGCCTTCCAAAATCAACCACACCGCCTATTGGCCACCTGCGCAGGGACAGCAGTAGAAGAGCTGATTGCTCGGCGTGGGAACGGGGATCGCCTTGCACCCGAGTGAACCGTCTGGCGACGGGATCGGATGCGACTGCACCTCGGCTGCACAGGTCAAGGCGTACTCGGACGCGGAACAGGCGTTGTGACAGGCGTTGGTCACCGGCTTCCCGTCCGCCCCCGTAATCGTGCCGTCTTGTCCGTTGACTGTGCCACCGCTGGGCACCTCGCAGATGTTGAAGGTCGCCTGAGCCCAACAACCAGCGGTGCTCGCGTCGCCGATCTGGGTGACGCTTGCCGGCCAGGCGCATGCCCCGGCATCGGCATCCGTGGTTCCGTCGGCGGTCGACGCGACCTCCGACCCAGAGTCTTCCATGACGCTGTTCGTTTGGTTTGAGCCGCATCCCACGAGAGTAAGTAGGATCAGGGCTAGGTTGGTCGCAAATGGGGCTCGGGACGTCCCTCGGTCGGGCCTCTGCCTGGGTTCACGCAAGCTATCCCCCTCGATGCGCCTCATTTCGCCACGAGGGAGAAGGACAGCTGCGAGGCCGAGGCCGACATCCACGCGTCGTAGTTTTTGCCGGCGATGGCGACCACGGAGTGACCGTCGGTCTTGATGATGCCGGGCGCCGTCGCTCCTACCGCGACCTCCCACAGCGACAGGGGCTTGGCGTCGTTGGGATCGTGGGACGGCGCGTAGGCGCAGGCCGCGCGTGCCTCAACCGGAACGCCCAGCACCTCCGCGATCCGGGCGCTCGTCGATGCGTCGAAGGGCGCCGCCGCGTACACGGAGGCGAGCAGCAACGGTCCGCGGTTCGGGTCGCGCAGGGCGATGATGTCGAAGGAGGACAGGGTGGCCCAGAACTCCTGACCGACCGCCGGCTCGGGGAACCGGCCGATCGGCGCGCAGAACTCGATGGTGGGTGTGACCGTCGGTACCGCCGCCGTCACGCCGACGACGCTGAACTGGAAGCACTCGGAGCTGGGTCGTGGCGTGCCACGCTTTGTGTAAAAGGCCTTGCCGTCGTACGACGTGCTGGTGGAGACCCCGTAGAAGGAATGGCCCACTTCCTCGATGATGTCGTTGCCGCGCGCGCAGGCGATGGGCACGCCCGCCGGCAGCGCCGCGATCAGAGCCGATGGGTCCTTCGCCCGCACGTCCATCGCGACGCCGTCGTACGGGGAGTAGTCGGCGCACTGGTTCCTCGTGCCGGCGATGTCCCTGGCCATCACCATGACGTCGTAGTCGAGGCCACCGACGCGCACGGTCCGCGTCTCGGCGTCCGCGATCGTAACGTCCATGTCGCCGTGAACGTCGAGGCTGGAATACACGGCGCTGCCGTTCACGCAGTGGTCGGAGTAGGGCGATGTGCACGTCGCTGCGGTGCTGAGGCCGAACGGGATCAAGGCCGTTCCATCCGGTTCCTTGCCCGCGCCGATGATGAGGTGCCCGCCCTCGCTGTCGCGCACGGCGATCGTCCAGGGCTGAGGGCCCGAGAACGGGGCCGATGGCGGGTTGCCCGCCGTGCTCTTGTACAGCCAGACTCGTGCGCCCAATGGGAACCCAGGCATGGGCGCATTCGCGTTTAACACCGCGTGCATCGGCGGGGGCGTCCCCGCGCCGCCGTCCTGGGGCGCCGCCATGGCCGCGGGTGAGAACGCGATAACCAGCTCGGTCTTCGTGCTGCGCTCGACGATGGCCGGTCCGTCGTAGGAGGCGCCGCCCGAGGGGCCGATCGTGTCGACGCCCAGAATAGGTAAGTAGCCGGCGTGATTTCCGCAGATTCCGCCGCCGCCTTCCGAGCCCCCTGTGTCCTCCGCGGTCTCGCCCGCGGTGTCCTTGCTGGCGTCATTCGCGCTGGCTTCTGCCGCGGTGTCCCCGTCTTCGGGTACGGCCACGTCCCTGCCGGCATCGTCGGTCTCGGCCACCGCGGCGTCGGCGATGTCCTGGCCGTCGCCGACGTGCCCGTCGGCGAACTCAATGGGCTTCGAACTGCCGCAACCCGCGAGCGCCGCAGCGGCCACGGCGACGCGGACCAGACTCCACTGCCGAGCGGCGTTACTCATGCGACGATTCTAGGCGATACCCGTACCACGCGAGAACTCCGTCGTGTCGGAGCGCAATAGGTGTGTCAGGCGCCGATAGACCCAACCTGCGAGCTTACAGATTGGGGTTTATCGGCCTTTGACGTACAGGAGACAGTGGCCCTCATAGTCACGGCACTCTGGTGAAGGCGCGGTCGCAATCAGACCCACGACACGGGAAAATGGGAGGTTTGGAGACCGTGGTTTTTCCCCATACCCCTGCGATTGAAACCTGACACTCAAATGGTCTGTCTGTTGAGGGCTCACCGGCCGGGCCGTGAGAGAAGCTTTGCCCGGGGTAGCCTGGCCGCGGTCCGTCGGTTGCAGTTGGATTTTCCATGCCCCGCCGACTCGCGGTGATTCTGGCAATGACGGCGCTCAGCGCCCCCGGCTTGGCGCGCGCCGCCGACGCTGCCGACTCACCGGCGCCGGTCGCGACATCGGGGCATTGGTACGGCTGGCAAACTCTCGCGGTCGACGCCGTGGCGGTCGGCGGACTCATTCTCAATATCGAACGCTCGACCGGGGAGACGGGGCTCACGAACGCCGCCGCCTTGCCCGCTGCCCTCTTCTGGCTGGGCGGACCAAGCATCCACGCCATGCATCGCCGGTGGGCCGTCGCAGGGGCCAGCCTGGCGCTTCGCATCGCGGTTCCGATCCTCGTCGGACTGAACACAGGGCTCACGCCCGAGCATGAATTTTCGGGTCGTGAAGCCGGGTGGGGCGCTATTGGCGGCGCCGTCGCAATCGCCCTGCTTGACGGCGCCCTGGCCTGGGAGTCGGGTGGTTCACAAGCGACCGCCCCTCCCAGGGCCGCGCTGGCTGTCGGGCCAACTGCGTCGGTCACATCGTCTGGGGCTCAAGTCGGACTGGTCGGGGTCTTCTAGCACGGTGTCCGGTGGGACCGACCCGGACAGAGAAGTAAGACCGGACTTCGGAAGGTAGGCGCGTTTTCACGCTCCTTTCGCTTCAGCCACCAGCGCGAAAATACCCGACAGTTTGGCGAGGAACAGGGACGGATCAGGCCGGCCTTCCCCTCGCGTGCTCGTCGGGGCGAACCGCGCTTATTCCAGCTTCGGTGTCAACGCTTCTGGAGAAACCTGAGGGCGGCCCTCACGCTGGCCGCGACAATTGCGTCGCGGTCGGGTCGTTGCCAGCCTGGCCAAGGGCGCGATGTCACTGCCTGCGCGGCGGTTTGTGTTTTGCATCTCTTCACGGCCCAGAGGAGTCCCAGTTTGCTCCGTTGCATGACCAGAGGCTGGGCGGCGAAGCGACGAACGCGACGTTCCCAAAGAGGGCGAATGTGCACTTGGGGAGGCTCGACGGTGTCGCGGCCGTCAACTCCACCGAATACACACCATCGGTGGGCGACGTGCTAGCCGCTGGCTTGCTACTGCACCCACCGGCCGAAACGGCGACCAGTCCAATCCCGACGACCAATAGCGCTATCTCTCTTGTCATGTACGCCTTCCATTCAGTGGGTGATTTCGGTCGACCATCGAGCCGCAGGAGCGGGGAATTCGGGCGATTCGGACCGGCCGCAGAGCAGACAGAACGGTTTCTATCAGACAACACGCGTGTGGACAGTGGCCCTTGATCTCACTGTCCCCCGGGAAGGAACCGACGCTCGTGACCCAGAACCCCTGGAACTCGCTTGGCAACCAGACGGTCGAAGATGCGTGCCTCCTGTTCGACCGCCACGCGTTCGCTGCGGCAGCAGGCGTTCGGCAGAAGCCGGGAAAGCGGCGAGCGATCCGGTTGCCGGCCTCCTAGCCAACGCACGCAGGCGGACGGAGGAGGCGCGCTATGACGATGGCGCCGCCCGCGTGTATCGCGCAATCGAACAGCTGGCACAGAACGCCCTCGAGAATCACGATGAAATCCCGCTGACGCCCATGTGGTCGATTTCCGTTCGTGGTACAAATCCTTATGGGTACGGAAGAATTCGTTGGTGCAGTGGAGCTCGCCTACTCAAAGGAGCAATCCGACGCGACTTGGCTTCGCCGGCTGATTGAGCAATTGAGTCCCGAGCTCGACGCGGGCCTCGGTGTATTCGGCTGGTTTTACGATGCTTCGAATCTCTCCGAAATCAAGATCATGTATCCAACGCTGCTCGGCACTCCCTCCGGCGCGCTCGAAGCGCTCCATGCGTCATTGACCCACGAATCGCGCGACCCCGAATTCCTCGCTCAGCACTACGCCACCCCTGTCGGCACAATCAGCGACCAATTGCGCGATAACCTCTCCAGCTATCGACCACTTAACGAGCTGCTAGTACCGCTGGGCATTCGAGACATCCTTACCCTCAATGCGTTCGACGTTGATGGTAAAGGCGTGGCTATCAATGCCTTCCTGCCCACGCCGACCGCGAGCATCCCTGAACGACAGCAACAGCTCGAGCAAGTGACGGCCCATTTGATATCGGGCGGACGGCTCAGGCGTGTGGCTGGCGCCGTGGAAGCGATTCTGGACGTGAATGGTGGAGTTCAGCACGCGGACGGCACTGCGGCAGAACCCGCGTCACGCGAGGCGCTGAGCTTCGCGGCCCGCGCGGTCGAGGCAGCCCGAGGTAAGCTTCGGGAATCCGATCCCATACTGGCGCTCGAAGCGTGGCGGGCCATGGTCGACGGGCGCTGGTCAGTGGTCGACTTCTTAGATAGTGATGGCAAACGCTTCCTGATCGCGCGGGTCAACGAGCCTGTACTCCCATCGGGCGCTCGCGGGTTATCCACACGCGAGCACCAAATTGCGGCGCTAGTCGGCCGTGGGCACTCGAACAAGCTCATTGCCTACGATCTCGGCTTGGGCGAAGGAACTGTCGCAGGCTATGTGAGTCGCGTGCTTCAAAAGCTAGGCTTGGCGACGCGCGCTGAGGTGATTCAGCTCTTCGCAGCCCGAGAGGTCGGTCATGCGGCGCAGGAAGCCCCGCCATCCAACTGAGGCGCCCAACGGTCCGCAGCAACTCGCCATCGCCGTGACGCAAGGTTTGTGGACCGGACTCCACTCTTTCCGCCCTTCGACGATGAATGTCGGATTCGTCGAGGTGGACGGTCAGCACTTCGCCGTCATCGAAGTCCGGACCACCAACGCGCTTCCCGTTGCGAAACTCACGCCTTCCGAACAACAGGTGCTCACCCTGCTCGTGGCTGGAAAGACCTCGAGCGAGATCGCTACCGCACGATCGGTGGCCGAAAGAACTGTGATCAATCAGATTTCGTCCATTTATCGCAAGTTGAATGTGAGCGGACGTGCCGAACTGACGGCACTCGCCAGTAGCCAGAGCTAGAGCCCCCCGGCGACTGCTACCAAGGAACTTACTACAGCGCGGTTCGGCCACGTCGGCGTAGAAGAGCTGCAGGAAGTCCGCCGGCCGGAGAGCCTGCTAGACGGGCAAATATTCGCCTCTCGTTTCGGCCGAACGGGAGCGAAAGTAGACGTAAGGCCTAATAGCGGCGGTTTCAAACGGCCGACTTCGGCCGTGCTGTTCGGGGCCCGGAGAGGGGAAGGGTGGGGTGAAATTCCAATGATTCGGCGTAGGACGACAAACAATCTGATTGCACACGAGGGGATGTCACAATGAATTGTCGAGAGACCAATCGAGGATCCGCGATGAAGACATATGTATTGGCGGTTGGACTGCTCGCCGGCTGCATGCTCAACGGCTGCGTTGATGCGGGCAACGACGAGAATGTCTCGGCCGCAGTCGGAAAGCTACAGCGAGCGACTGGCATACGGCCGATCCAGGCGACCACGCTGACGCAACACCAGGGCGAAATGGTGATCGTCAGTCGACTGAGTGAGCAGGGCAGCNNCTAACCGCGCGTGAGACGGTGCTCGCCAACCTGGGTTCGACGCCGAGCACGCCAACGCCGATTCACGCCTCGCGCCTGCACCAGAAGATCGCCGGCCTGCAAACGCGCGCCTATGACACGACCGTGAATGGCGACCCAGTTCGCCTTTGGTACACCGACCAGTTGCCAAAGCCACCGCGCGACGCGCGCGAACAATTGCTCGCGCTGAGCGCGACTTCGAGCACTCCGCAACAGGGTCGCCGCGATGACCACGACTGCGACCACGATGACGAGTATCAAGCGCTCGGTGCTGCCGACTTCGTCGGGCGCGTGCTGCTACGCTCGGAAACCAAGAAATCGGGGGTGTGGAAGGTAACGCTCGACACCACCACTGCGGCTCGCTCGACGATCTTGCCCAGTGAATTCGAGTTACCACCTGGCTTCAGCTCCGGCCCCGACGCCGCGACGCCGGCGGCCGCGACGCCGGCCAAGGCGCCTGGCCTCGCTCTGCTGCAACCCGCGCTGGCGGAGGCGCAGCCATCGGCGTTCGCCATCTACCTGGGTGGCCCGCAGCTGCGCAGACCCGAGGTTCACGCAATCTACTGGGGTGCGAGCTTTGCAGATCCTGCCCACGCGCCGGCGGTCGCAGAGCTCGACAACGCGATCGCGACCGCGGTGGGAGATACCAACTTTGCAGCGATGGGTCAGTACGGAACCGCGCCCGGGCGGCTCGCTTCCTCACATATCGTCGGGTTGAAACCGCCGGAGGCAGTCCTCACCGACTTCATCAGCCTGTTCGCGACCGCAGCTTTCGTCGAGGCGTCGATGATCGACTTTGGACCACTCTTCTGGTGGAAAGCCGGCCCAGATCCGATGTTTCTAGTCGTCGTCAACTCCGACGAAGTCGGTGGCAACCCGAGCTGGGGTGGCTACCACTTGGATACTCCGTCGCCGACGTTCTTGCTGCCGTTCCCAATCAACTTGTTCACCAACGATTTCATGCCCTTTGCGCTGGCGACAACGACGAGGGCAGCGCTCGAGCTACCGTCCGGCGCCCTGGCAGGGCGCGATCACTGCGCGACGAACGGCACCTGCAACTCGATCGCAGCCTTCGACAGCGCGACCCAGATTGCCTCCCACGAAATCTACGAGGCCGTCGTGGACCCGTACCCGTTCAGCGGTTGGACCGATCCGTTGCATGAACCGATCTGGACCAAAGGCGAGCTCGCGGACCTTTGCGAAGACAGGCCGTTCAACCAGACCCGGGTCGGTGACTATTCGCTCGCCACGTTTTGGTCGAACGAAGCCCACGATTGTGTGGGCAATTACCGCTCGAGCGTGAGGCTGCTGGCACCGATGGGTACGGTGCCATGGAGCTCCTCGCTGACGTTCGTGCAGGCGCAGGCCGAAGCCAGCGCGGCAATTTATCGCGGAGCTGAGCTGGAGCGCAACATTTCCTGGCAGGTCGACGGGATCTGGCGCGGGTCGGGCTCGTCACTCAAGATCTACGGTCTCGCGGCAGGGCCCCATCACGTGACGGTCACTGTGACCGACGCCAACGGCTTCGTCGCAACCGACGAGTCCGATATCGTCCTGCAAAGGGATTGCGCTGCGAGCTTCGGTACGTCGTGCGGCTCGTGCGGCGGTGTCGTGCAATGCGACGGCAGTTGCACGATTCCCACACCGGCCGACTACGGGACCGCTTGCGGTTCCTGCGGCGGCACCGTGCAATGTGACAGCAGTTGCAACGTCCAGACCCCGGCCGACTTGGGGCAGAGCTGCGGTTGTGGCGGAGCGGTACAATGCGACGGCAGCTGCTCTTCATCGTGCGGATTGGTCGCTGGCTTCTCGGACGTCGACGATGAAGCGTATGTGTGGCTGTACGGACCAGGCTTCGACAGCAATCCGGCGAGCAGCATCTGCCAAATCAATCAAGGCGGCACGCCGCGCAGCGGGCAGTGCGACTTGGGCGCTTGGATGCAGGCGAGCGGCCTGCAGACGGCGCAGCTGATCGTGAAGATTGGCAACGGTGGCTGCTTTGAGTCGCACGGCAACATGAGCTTCTCGATGAACGGCAACGAGGTGTGGTCGGCCCGCAAAGGCAATACCGGCCCGTTCACGCACTGCGGCTGGACCTACCGCGTCGTGCTCGACGTCGACCTACGCGCCGGCACCGTCACGCCTTCAGCCATCGCCAACAATCCGAACTCATGCATCACCGTCTTTGATTGCCCGTTCTAGCCCGCAACCCAACCGATTGTGTCAAATGTCAAGCCCTTGCAGGAATGTCACCATTCCTGCAAGGGCGGAAGCATCTCCCTCCCAGATTGCAGTGCTCTCTTTGGAACAATGAAAGTTGCGCGATACGTTCCGAGCGCTGACACGTGGAGTGGGACTGTGACCTGCCCCCCAAAAACCGGACCGTTTGAAGGTTGAGGAGTCCCCTTGAATGAGCTCGCCCCCAAGTTTGGACAGTCGACTATGGGGGATTTCGCAGGTTGTGGGGTGGCGATCGATCCAACACCGACGAGAGAAACTCGGACGGCGCCAGATTGCCCAGTGACGAGTGAGGTCTCGCTTCGTTGTAATCGATTCTCCAGCGCGCGATGGTACCACGAGCGTCTTCCAGGCCCAGGAACGAGCTCTGGCTCACACTCGTCCCGGTACCTGCCGTTGAAGCTCTCCACGTAGCCGTTCTCAACGGGCTCCCTCTCCATTCCGAGGTCGCGCTCAACCTCATCTGTTCGGATGTGGTTGTTCCCCCATCGTTGCTACTCGAGGTTCGCAATGTGGGAACGAAGGTGATCTTCCCGGACGGTCGGCTGGCGGTTACCAGTCGGGTAAGTCGCGGCGAGGCTACGCTCAATATCCAACGAACAAGCGGCGACCACGTCACTTTCAACTGTCGGGTAAGAATGCCTTGTTCACACTGTCCTCGTCCTCCCTATCCCGGGCCTAGCCAAGCCATCGCCAGCGTTGGGCCGTGATCGCTGACCTGGACGATCTCCGGCGCTCCACTGGACTGTTCGACCTCCATCAGGACCGAGTCGCCCACGGAAAGCCTGACGATCGTGGCCACCGATTGTTCGGTTTGGCCAACGTCAGACGCCTTGACCACGCTCGATGCGACCCTCTGAAACGCCGAGCCAATGAATGCGCTCACGAACAACCCTCGGCTGCCGGCCGTGCCTAGAGGCCACGACACGTGCGCGCTCACCGTATAGATTCCAGCAACGGGCGCCACCAGCCTGGAGTTCTGCACTACCGTGTTGTGGAGCGCAGCGGTGTCGAACTCCTCACCTTCCAGAGGAAGGACGGTCAGCGTCGCGTTCGGAATTTCAACCGGGACAAAGGTCCGAGCGCGGGCTGCCGGAATGGTCGCCAAACTGAGGCTGGCAACCCCCATCACCGTTCCGGCCTGAAGGCCGCCTCCGGCGGGAGTTTGCACGGCGGTGATTCCGCCGCCGCTTAGATGCACCTCGGTCTTCCTGGCCTTGCATGGGTTGAGGGGAACGTCGCCCACGGCAACGTCGCTGAGATCGCCCTTTGGGTTGAGACACCCGGTATAGGACTGGACGGTCGANNGTCTTCCTTTCTCGTGTGGCCGGATGCGTCCACACTGTGTGGTGCCTCCGTTGGATACGCTCGTACCACTCTTGAGCGAACCAGTACACGAAAAACGTCGACGATCATCAAGGTGCGGTATTCGTGTAGAGGGACCACGTTCCGCCGTCGGCCTGGCAGGCGGTCTTCTGGCCGCATTGCATCTTGGCGACCGGATCCGAATCCGGTCGGCCGCAGATGCACGGATCCGGATTCGCATTCCCGCAGGGGGAGGACGAGCATCCACCGATCGCCACTCGATCGCTTTGACCCGATAGGCCGATAGTGCAGACGGAGCAGTCTCCGTGCCCCAATGTAAGGCGGCCATCCTGACCGGGTTCACACTCGAGCAGGTTGGTTTTGCCGCGGCTGCCTGGCCGATGCGGGCGGCCGAGGAGCTGCGCTCGGCGCTGATCTTTCGGGCGCTGGCGCGCGCCGCCCGCGTTGCGAAGGTTCCCGAGCCGTGGGCGGAGCGGTTCGCCGCGATGGTACTCAACGAGGTCGGTCACGCGCGCCTATGCGCCGAGGTTGACTCCCGGCTTGACGCGCGGGGACCCCGCTACGACGCGAGACCCGTACGCGACCGTCTGGCGGGTCTTGGGGATCCGATGGGCCGGGTCACGGCGCTCCTGTTGGTCGAGGCCGCGATGCGTGAGACGATCTCGATGGCGCTGTTCCGAGCGGGTCGCCGGGCGGCCACCGAGCCGCTCACGCGCGCGGCCTTGGGCGCGATCGTCGGCGACGAGGTCCGCCATCAGCGCAACGGGTGGGCGGCAATGACGTCGCTTTGGCCGAGTCTGTCGGGGCGGCAGCGCGAGGCGCTGCAGATCGAGGCGACGAACGGGTTCGGTGCGTTCGAACAGCAGGTTGCCGCGCCTGCTTGATCATGTGTGGTGGTTGGCAACGGCACAGAGACGATCTGGGCGGCGCGCGTCGACACCTTCTCTAACGAGCGTGAGAAAGGTCCTGACGAAGAGTCCGTGCCGCCACAATACCGGACATCACTTCGGTCGCGCCTATTTCATGATCACGCCCATGCCTCCCACCAACCACACCGAGTACATTTACGCCGGGACCACCGGCTTTCTCCAGTACAAGTACCTCGAGGTGGCGAGCGTCGCTTCGTCCACCTGGCAGCTCACCTTGTGGACCTGGTCCCGCCCGAGAACGGCGAGGACTACCATTCGGGCGGCAAGGTCCCGCTCGGGAAGTGGTTCTGTCTCGAATGGGAGCCGAGTGACGCGCCCGACCGCGCCGTGGTCTACGTCGACGGCGTCCAGGACTTCGCCCAGGATTCCTTCACCTTCAAGGGCGCCAGCACGGGGCTGGTGGGAGGGTTCGCCGCGTTCGGGTTCGGGTACTACGCCTGGCACCCGGCCCCCTACCCCTTCGACGTTTACTACGACGACATCGTGCTCGACACCAAGCGCGTGGGTTGCGTCCCGTGAGTTGCACTTTGTCCGACCCCGATGAGCACGGCCACGGCTGACGAGCGTGTGGATAGCACCGATGTGGAGCTGGCCCGCGCGGTGGTGGCCGGCGAGCCCTGGGCCCGGCGGGAGGTCTGGGACTGCTACGCCCCGATGAAGGACGGAATGGCTCGNNCCCATGCACGCCTTGTAGCCGTCATGGTCGTGGGGAAGGTCGGCGGCCGTACAGTGGTCGGCACAGTAGCCGGTACCAGCGAACGGGTTGCTATAGGGCGCACCGACCTGATTGGCGCCCAGGCGGCCCGGAACGACACCCACCGCGAAATCCTTACCGTTGCAGTAGTACGCCTGCGGGGGGCT